>NZ_NFKZ01000011.1:0-44478 GCF_002160635.1 Lactobacillus gallinarum | reverse complement strand
TCATGTGTCCAAAGCAGTCACGGCATTGGCTTCATCTCCACTTTACATAGTAAAAGAAAAAGTGTTGAACGACTACTCCGTCGAGTAATCATCCAACACTAGATTAGTATGTTTTGTTTCCCAGGAAATTTGCGTAGGCCACGTATTTCTGCTAGAATACTTAACAATCAAGTTATCTATATATCGTCGAAATAAGGTCGACAGTATCTACCCTGAGCCATAAATTCAGGACTATAGGTATCAGACGTCATAATTTTATTAAGGACATCTTTTACCCATGACTTTGGGTAAGCTATGTCTTTTTTCTTTTTGTTTTTATTTTGGAGGCGCAATGGATTTTTTAAATAAAGTCTTTCATTTAGAAGAAGCTAACACTAACGTTAAACGCGAATTAATTGCCGCATTAACTACGTTTGTCAGCCTCTCCTACATCTTGTTTGTTAACCCTAATATTTTACACGCAGCTGGTATTCCTAAAGGCGCAGCCTTCACTGTAACGGCCATCGCTACAGCAATTGGTTGTTTCCTGATGGGCTTTATTGCAAACTACCCTATTGCCTTAGCTCCAACTTTGGGTAGTGGTGCTTTCTTCGCATATAACGTTTGTGTAGGGATGCATATTTCCTGGGAAACAGCTTTAGCTGCCGTTTTAGTAGCATCTATTTTGTTTATCTTGATTACCGTTTTCAAATTACGTGAAATGGTGGTTAATGCGATTCCACAAGATATGAAATATGCTATTTCTGCTGGTATCGGTTTATTTATTGCTTTTATCGGTTTGAAAAATGGTCAATTAATCGTTAATAGCGATTCTACGTTGGTTACTTTGGGCAAGTTTAGCAACTCAGCTGTTTGGATTACGTTATTTGGCTTGGTTTTGACTGTGATCTTAATGGCTTTGAGAGTGCCTGGCTCAATTTTTGTGGGCATGATCATTACCGCTATTTTTGGCATGATTATCGGTCAAATTCCATTGCCACACGACATCATTGCGGGTGCACCAAGCATTGCCCCAACCTTTGGCCAAGCCGTCTTCCACTTAAAAGACATTAATACAGCACAGCTTTGGATGGTTGTTTTAACCTTCTTGTTAGTAACTTTCTTTGATACTGCAGGTACTTTAATTGGAATGACCGAACAAGCTGGCATGGTTGATAAAGATGGCAAGATTCCACGTATCGGTCGTGCGTTCTTAGCCGATTCAACTGCCATGGTTGAAGGTGCTGTCTTCGGTACCGCTCCACTTGGTACTTCTGTAGAATCAAGTGCCGGCATCGCTATGGGTGGTCGTACTGGTTTAACTGCTATTTTTGTTGGTATCTTCTTCTTGATCAGTATGATTTTCAGTCCGCTTCTTCAGGTTATTCCAACTACAGTTACAGCACCTGCCTTGATTATTGTTGGTGTGTTAATGGCAAGCAATTTAAAGAAAATCGATTGGGAGAAGTTTGAAATTGCTTTTCCTGCCTTCCTTACTGTTGTAGGGATGCCATTAACCTACAGTATTTCAGATGGTTTGGCATTAGGCTTGATTGCATATCCAATCACAATGATTGCTTCCAAGCGTTACAAAGAAGTTAGTCCAATGATGTATATCTTGTTTGTGATATTCGTCATCTTCTTCTTGGTTACTAATTTATAACATGATATTACGACTCATTCTTTTAATTAAGAATGAGTTTTTTCTTTATAATAAAATATAGGTAGTTTCACATGAAACACACATACGAGAGGTATAATCATGAAGTTAAACAAAAAAGCACTTTGAATCATCGGAACTTTAATATTATCTGCCATTACTGGTATCTTTTTCTATTTAAATGGACATAGTGCATCTGCCACCGCTATTGGAGTTATCTTAGCAGGATTAACTTTATATTTTCTATTTCAGACCGGCCAATTATATAATAAGATCTGGCTTAAGATCTTAGTTTATCTTATTGATGCAGTTTGGATTTTAATTGTCTTGCTCACAATTAGCTTATTTATTCATTAACTTCCTTTTTCACCCCCAAAAAATAGCCTAAGTTGACAAAAAGCAAACACCATTTGACAAGATTCAGCCAAGATTTGCTCGACATTTTTAGCTAAAAAAGCCAATATTAAACTATAAATTTTCAAACGAGGAGTGAAAATGAATGATAGATATTCAAGCAATTGGTCAACGCATTAAGAGTTACCGCGAAAATGCTAAGCTAACTCAAGATAATCTTGCACAAAAGTTAAATGTTTCTCGTCAATCAGTTTCTAAATGGGAAAAAGGTGGTTCTTTACCAGATATTGACCGTTTAGTAACTATGAGTGAATTATTTGACATCTCTCTAGATAAGTTGATCTTAGGTAAAGACAAAAATGTTCAAAAAGTCGTTCTGGAAAAATCGCCCTCTACCCATCTTAATTTTTGGGATTTTTTAGCAAAATATTGGTGGATCATTCTTATTCTTTTACCATTAATCGGTGATGCTATTTCTGAAATTATTGAAGCTTTTTCGTAGGAGTTAAAAAATGAAAAAACAAATCTTCTTAATTACCTTATTATTCACAATATTAGTTAGTTTATCTGGCTGTCAATTTATCCCACATCATTACACTAATATCGGACCTACAATCAAGAAAAACATGACTCAACAAAATTTCAATGAGATTGATGCCGATGTAAGTTTATTAGACTTCAATTTACAAGTAAGTGATCATCCTAAGGTCATCTATCATGGTGGTAAAAAAATAATGCCCATACGCGTGGTGCTAGTTAAATCGTTTTAGTTATTAAAAAAGTCCAATCTTGTTAGACTCGACTTGTAAACATAATCATAGAAAAGAGTCTGACTAGATTGAACTATCCTAAGCTTAAGCGTTTTTCTCATCATTTACAAGTTAGTTTTAGCCGTTTGAACATAATTTGTCGAACTTGGTATAAGCTTTACGCTTCTGATGAAATCAAGCATCGGCGAAATATTGCTCAGTGCAAAGTATCTGATAGCTCTATTTTAGCTATGCTTATTTGGCAGGCTTCTCTAGGAATTGAATCTCAAAGAAGATTTTGTGAGCATTTAGTTAATTTATCTCACTCTCGCTTTAATCGCAGAACTCGAATGCTTTTACCATTAATCTACCGAATTCGTCATGTCTTAAATGAAGAAGTAGATTTGTCAGGTGATATTTTAATCATTGATAGCTTTCCTGTTCCGGTCTGTCAGCCCGTTCGTAATTGTCAAGCCAAGATCTTTAGTGATTATGCCAATATAGGTTATAAAGCGACCAAAAAGACATTCTATTATGGATTTAAAGTTCACGCGATTGTTAGTGATGATGGGTATTTACTTGATTATGCAATTACTAAAGCTTCAGTTAATGATGCCAGAGAAACAATAGAATTGCTTGTCAATGCTCAGCCTAAAAATCGTTATCTTCTGGGTGACGAAGGCTATGTAGGCAAAGATCTACATCACCAACTTAAAAAGATGGGCTATATACTTTGGACACCTTATCGAAAGAATATGAAGAACGCTAAAAAGCATAATAACCATTATTTGATGGCACTTAGAAGAACAATAGAGAGTGATTTTTCGTTGTTAACATACTATAATGCCGAGAATAATCGAGCTAGAAGTTTAACCGGATTTCAAGAACGGCTTGAAGTCGCCATATTAGCTTACAACATGGCATATTGCCTAGAACGATTTAACTAGCACCACGCGTATGCCCATAGTTAAAGTTAGAAATGGGAAATTAATTATTCGTGATCACCACCATGTTTTAATTAATATTAACAGCAACGAAAATAACTATTTGACTATCTATCTACCTAAAAAGCAATTAACTAAAATCAAGATTAATACCGATGAGGGCGATATTACTTGTTACGGGCAAGTGAAAACCAAAAAGCTAGCCTTCCATAGTGATGACGGAGACATCAACGCTGACTACTTTAATGTGACAAATGGTTCTGTTAGTTCCGATGATGGTGATATACAAATTAAGGATTTACGTTCACTTGCCGGATTCAAAGCGACATCTAGTGATGGAGATATTTCAATCAAAAAATGTGATGCTTCAGGCGTAGATCTGAATTCCGACGATGGAGATGTTATCTATCATCGTCATAATTATAACAATGATGATGGTGGCTCTTACCAACACAACTTGCATAGTAAAAATGTCTTAATTGCAAATAGCGATGAGGGCGACATTAAAGTAAACAATTAATAATTACGATTCTAAAATGAGAAGCATGGATGAAAACATGCTTTTTTTGTTGCTTTATCGTTTACAACCGTAAATTTAAGTGGTATAGTTACATATGTAAACGATAGGAGGAAAAAATGGTTAAACTGCAAGAAAAAGAGAGCACAATTTCTGACAGTGAGTGGGAAATCATGCGAATTATCTGGACGATAGAACCCGTGAGCTCTACTAAAATAATTCAAGAACTTCAAGCTAAGAAAGATTGGTCTGAATCAACAATTAAAACCCTATTGCGTCGCTTAGTTAATAAAAACTTATTGAATACTACTAAGGAAGGTCGTCATTTCGTTTACTCGGCTAAAGTTAATCAGGCGCAAGTAATGACTGAAGCAGCACAAGAATTGTTAGATCGGATGTGCAATATGCATAAAGGAGAGGTAATCTTGCAACTCCTAGCAGATTCTCCTATTTCTAAAAATGACTTAGCTAAAATGAAGCAGATCATTGATCAAAAAGAAAAGACTGCCCCTGAAACAGTGCCATGCAACTGTTTACCAGGAAAAGAGCATCTGTGCTAAAGAGAGGTAAATAAAATGGAAATTTCACAAATTATTACACTAATTGTAGCCATTCTACTAATTGGCTTTATCCTCTGGTGGTTCTTTGGTAAACATACAGAAACTGTCGGGACCGCTAATGTAGGCCAAGGATCACAAGAAGCAGATATCGTTGTTAAGGGCGGTTACTCCCCTTCAACGATTGTTTTAAAGCAAGGCGTTCCCGCCAAAGTGAACTTCGACATGCAGGACTCAACTGCCTGTTTATCTCATGTCGTCTTTGAACAACTTGGCGTTGACAAAGATTTAACTAAGCAAAAAGTTACTACAGTTGATATTCCGACTGATAAGAAAGGTACATATAATTTTGCCTGCGGGATGGATATGTTCCACGGTAAAGTCATTGTTAAATAAGGAGTTTACAAAATGAGTATTTTTTCAAAGAATCAAACTAAAAAAGTTGTTGTTAATGCAGAAAATCATGGTTATAAACCAAACACAGTTACTTTCAAGCAAGGTAAACCAGCTCAATTAAAGTTTATTCCATCAGATAATATGGGCTGCATGAATGAAGTAGTCTCTAAAGATTTAAATTTTGACCAAAAATTAGATGGTAAAAAAGAAGTTACGATTGACATTCCAACTGACAAGCCAGGTACTTACACCTACGCTTGTGGAATGGATATGTTCCGCGGAAAGGTTGTTGTTAAATAATGAAACTTTCAAACATTAAGCGCTTCTGGATCTCATTTATTCTAGCTATTCCAATGCTAATCCAGATGTTCGCCATGCCGTTTCACTGGATGATGCCGGGATACAATTGGATCGCTTTTATCACGACCACTATTATTATGGCAATCTCGGCTGCGCCTTACTGGTCTAGTGCTTGGGCTGCTTTTAAGCATCACCAGGCAAACATGAACACTCTGGTTGCAGTTGGTACTTCTGTTGCCTATTTCTACAGTATTTTTGCCATGTTTACTGGCCGTGAAGTTTACTTTGAAAGTGCTGCGTTTGTAACGGTCTTCGTTTTACTTGGGGATGCAATGGAAGAAAAGATGCACAACAATGCATCTAATGCCCTAGCCAAATTGATCGATTTGCAAGCAAAGGATGCCGAAGTTGAGCGTAACGGTGAATTTGTTAAGGTGCCACTTGATCAGGTGAAGCCAGGCGACATTATTCGCGTTAAGCCAGGTGAAAAAGTTCCGGTAGATGGCGTGATTGTTGACGGTTCAACTACTATTAACGAATCAATGGTTACCGGTGAAAGCATGCCTGTTACTAAGAAAAAGGGTGACGAAGTTGTTGGTTCAACTATTAACACCAATGGAACTTTTACCTTTAAGGCAACTAAGGTCGGCAGCGATACTATGCTTGCTCAAATTGTCGATTTGGTGAAAAAAGCGCAAACTAGCCATGCACCTATCCAGAACTTAACAGATAAGATTTCTAACATCTTTGTACCGGCTGTTTTAATCATCGCGATTATTACCTTCGTTATCTGGTACGTATTCTTAGGCGCTACAATCGTTAATGCCATGCTCTTTGCCGTTTCTGTAGTAGTGATAGCATGTCCGTGTGCATTGGGTTTAGCAACTCCAACAGCTTTAATGGTTGGTACTGCACGTAGCGCTAAGATGGGCGTTTTAATTAAGAACGGTGAAGTCCTTGAAGAAGTTAGCGATATTGATACTGTTGTTTTTGATAAAACCGGTACGATCACTGTTGGTAAGCCTCAAGTTACCGATATCATTGGTGATGAAAACCAAGTATTAACGATCGCTGCTAGCCTTGAAGAAAACTCAGAACACCCTCTTGCTACAGCTATTGTTAAAAAAGCTAAATTAGATAATATTGCCCTAGCAGCCGTAAAGAATTTTGCTGCAATTGAGGGTAAGGGCGTTAAGGCTAATTATGGTAAGCAAGAAGCTTTTGTAGGTAGCGATAAGCTGCTTGAAGATATCATTATTTCCCAGGAAATGAAGAAAAAGGCTATCCAGTTACAAAAAGAAGCTAAAACTGTCGTTTACGTTGGTCTAGGTCAAGATATTATTGGCTTAGTTGCTATTCAAGATGTACCTAAGCCTAGTTCAAAAAAGGCCATTGCAGAACTTAAGAAGCGTGGTTTAAGAACCGTCATGCTTACCGGTGATAATCAAAATGTTGCCGAAGCCATTGGTAAAGAGGTCGGCATTGACCAAGTAATTGCTGGTGTTCTACCAACTGAAAAAGCTAATGAAATCAAGAAGCTGCAGGATGCTGGTAGAGTAGTAGCATTTGTTGGTGATGGGATCAATGATGCTCCTGCTTTGTCTACGGCTAATGTTGGTATTGCTATGGGATCAGGGACAGATATCGCAATTGAATCAGGTGGTATCGTCCTCGTCCAAAACGATTTAATGGGCGTTGTGAAGGCACTAGAGATTTCTAAGAAGACTTTCAATAGAATTAAATTAAATCTGTTCTGGGCCCTGATTTACAACACTATTGGTATTCCTATTGCTGCCGGCCTGTTTATGGGATTAGGTTTAACTCTTAGCCCAGAACTAGCAGGACTTGCTATGGCCTTCAGTTCAGTTTCAGTTGTAACTAGTTCATTGCTATTGAATAAAACAAAAATTGCAGGTGCTTAATGAACGAAAAACCAGATTTAACATCTGGTTTTTATTTTGTCTTTTTGCAGTTTTTTTAATTTTTTGTTAACATTATATTATTGTATTAATAAAGGAGTTGATGAATAAGCAAGCTGTGCTTGCTCTTATGGAAAATAATACCCAAACTACACGCGAAAAAATTATCAAAACTAAAAAGAATTATAAACGTGCTCCGTTGATGCCGGTTCATTTAAGAGTAATGATTGCTGTTATCTTAGGTCAAATAGCCTGTGGCTATGCCTTGGGCATCAGTGGTACGGCACTTTCAAATGCCGCTAAATATATTGACATTAGCGATTTATGGACCGGTTTAATCGGAGCTGGTTCATTGATTGGATTAGCTGGTAGTCTTTTAATAGGACGACTTTCTGATAAAATTGGTCGCCGTCAGTTATTAATGATCAATATGTATATTCTGGCAGGATTAACCCTAATTCACTTATTGACAGCTAATTTATTATTGACCTTCATCATTAGAATCGGAATCGGATTAATGATTGCTGTTGATTATACTGTTGGTAATGCTTTATTAACAGAATGGTTACCTAAAGGTGAGGATAGTAAGCGCCAAAGTCATTTATTGATCTATTGGACAATCGGTTTCATCTTATCCTATATAGTTGGTACTCTCATTACTGGCTTGGGCGCTTATACTTGGCAACTGATTATAGCTACCGGTGCCGTTCCAGCAATTATTACCGCTTTATTCCGAAGTTTCTTTCCGCTTCCCGCTTCTCCTACTTGGCTCGCAAGTAAAGGTAAAGTTAAGAAAGCAAACAAAATCATTAGTAAACACATGGGACACAAATGGCGCTTGCCTAAACGATTTATGAAAAAGAATGCGCCTAAAGATATTGCCTGGGGAATTTTATTCTCTAAGAAATATTTACGCCGCACTTTAGTTGGTGGTATCTTTTATGCTTGCCAAGCATTTTCATTCTTTGGTATTAGTATTTTCTTACCAATTTTGCTTAGCAGCATGAATATTACAGGTGGCAGCATCTCCGGAATCATTTACAATGGCGGTATGTTTGTCGGCGTTCTATTCGGTATCTTTATTTTTAATAAAATTAGTCGCCGTACATTTTTAGTTGGCAATTTTTTAACTTCAGCTGTTTTAATTGGTATTATGGCTTTAGTACCTGGGTTAGATTCAATGATTAAATTATCCATTTTCACTATTTTTGCGATTATCCTTTCATCAGGATTAGTGCTTGATTACCCATATCCCACTGAATTATTTGGCATTAAAGTACGTGGGACAGGAGTTGGTACGTGCATTACAATTAGCCGTTTTGGTGCAGCCGCTGGTACATTTTTATTACCGGTTCTAACCAATATTGGTGGTGCAAAATTAGCTATGTTAGTTTGTGCAATTGTATTGCTCTTCGCATTTATCGTTTGTCTTATCTGGGCACCAGAAACATCACCGAAATTTATTAAAGCTGAACAAAATAATAATTAATTATCATAAAAAGACAGATGCATCTTCGCATCTGTCTTTTTTACTTCTTATCTTTCTTCTTTTTATCTTTAGAATCCTTATCAAGCAATTCTTCTGGATCCTTGTGTTTTGGCGTCTTTTTTGGATCTGGAACGGTCGCAAAACGATCAAGCATCTTTTGTAAATTATTAGGGTTGTCAAAAGTTAATCCCATAACTCATCTTCCTTTCGTTTTCCTCATTATATAAAAATTAATAAGCTACTAGCAACTTATTTAATTATTTATGATCAATGAAACGCTGCATTTTTATCATTTCTGAGCCAGCCAAATCAACACTAATTAGATCATCATAATTATGGTCACTAATCTCGCCTAAATCATATTCAGTTAAGATTTTTAAATCAAAGCCTTCATCGCCACGATCAGCAATTAAGCCCAATCGATCTGGATAATGATAAATAGAATCACTGATTTTTATCACATGATCATCAGGCCAATTCTCAATTACCTCGGTGATTGACTTTATCGGGCCATTAAGATTAAGTGATCGTTCCAAATAGTCAGGATCAAAGCTATGATTTTTCTGTTGCCAATTTACTAAATAATTAAAATAGTTCAGTCTTTCTGATTCTTCCGTAACGTGCGCAACATGACTCCGAGCTATCACGGCAATAGATTCTACTTGTCCCAATTCATTTAAGCTCTCAAGCAAAATATTATCTTCATCATACTTAAGCACTTTGCCAATCACAAAATTACCAAATTGATCATCGAAAGTATAATCAAAATAAATTTCTACTAATTTTAATTCATTAAACTCATAATTTTGCTTTTGCTTCAAATAATGAATAAATAAATTATTATCTATGCTGTTTACGTCAACACAAACAATATCTTGAAGAGGAATAACCGTAGCAAAATGTTCAATAGAAGTGCCGTTCTTTTCTAAAATACGGACTTCTTTTTTATCAAGCTGTGTAATCAAACCAGTGTAAGTTACGCCGGTATCAACCTCAAAAGTTACAAAAGGCTGTGCATCAGCAACATTGATCAGTAAGTCATAAATATCAGTGAAATCCCAGTTCTTTACTGAACTATTTAAGTGCCTCATGTCAAATGGATCCTTAATTTCAGTTGTCGCATAATAATGCAACACTGGTGTGTCGTCCTCTATTTTGGCTATTTGATCTTCCTTGATAAAAACAATTCCGCCTTGATTGCCAGTTTGATCAATTGATTCTAAAACGATCCAACCATGTTCACGTGCCACAATTTGACCAATATAGTAGGAATTTGCATCAATAAAAGTAATGCTCTCATCCCCATCCAAATTATATTTTTCTTGATCAGCATTCAATGTAACTTGCACTAATTTGTTCACGTCTATCCCTCTTTTCTGTATAAGTTCAAGTATCCACTAAGAAACATTTTTCTGCAAGAAAAAAAGCGGCATCTATTGATGCCGCTTAATCTCATTTACCCATCAAGTTCAACGCCTTGCAGCTGTTTCATCTTACTATAAACTACACCACGTTGACTTGAGTCAAATTCTAGAATTAACATATCGCCACCGCGAATAACCGTTTGTCCATTAGGAATAATTTCATCCCCATCACGGCGAATAGTACTTACACGCGTATCTTCAGGCCACTTAATCTCGGATACCTTTTTGTCAACCAATCTAGAGCTCTCATAAACCGGTAGAACCATTCGATCAGCTTGGCCAGTATAATTAACCTTACGATCACTATGCTTGTCCATAGCGGCCGCTAAGAGGCCGTAAATTGGTTTTCCGCCAAGAAGTTCATCAACTAGCAGCGCAATAAATGCTACAACAGCAAGTGGCATTAAATGTAGCAATGAGCCAACCATTTCAGTAATCAAAATAATTGCGGTAAATGGTGCGCGAATAATTGCGGCGAAATAGCCAGCCATTGAAAAGATTACTAAGTTAACTACTAAACGCTGAGGCAATAGTCCAAGTTGAACCATGAACAAACCATAAGTAGCACCAATTAAAGCACCCATGGTCAAAATTGGCAAAAAGATACCACTTGGTAAACCAGAGTCATAGGCCACGATTGAAAAGATAATTCTCATGACATAATAGAACGCCAACAGGCCAACTAATCCCCATCCACTTTGTGTAATTATATGGGGCATTGCCAAAATCAAGCGATTACCAGGACCTGTAATTAATGGCCAGAAGTAGGCTATTGGAATTAAGATTGCCAAAGGGATTAAGCCATGAAGCCAGCGAGGCAAAAACGTGATTCTTGCATAAACTTTTTTCAAACTAAACAGTCCGACTTTGTATAAATGGCCTAGAACACCTAATAAGATCCCTAAAATAATCAAGTGCCAATAGAGCACAATTGGAAATGAATGATTATATAAAATTCCAAGCGCTGGATGGATACCGAATAAATTGGAAACCACAAAGTTGGAAGCAATTGCTCCAGCTAATGCATTCATCCAAACAAGTGGAGAGAAATTATGGAAAACTTCTTCTAATACAAACAATGCTCCACTAAGAGGTGCACCAAATGCAGCAGATAGACCACTAGCGGCACCGGTTGCTAACAAAATTCGTGAATTAAGCTTATTTTGCTTAAAGCCTTGGCCTACACCCTGGCCGATGGTTGAGCCGAGTTGTAATGAAGGGCCTTCTGGTCCCAAGAACAAGCCTGTACCAATTACCAGAATACCCCCTATTAGCTTACGCCATAAGATTGGGAACCATTGCAGAGATAACTTTCCTTGAAGCTGTAATTTTACTTCAGGAATACCTGATCCTCCAACATGAGGATATTGTTTTACAAAATACCCTGCAATTACGGCTACGGCGATAAAGCCTATAATAATCACAATAAACCATAATGGATTGCTGTGAGCTAATTGAAATAAATGCAGCCAAAAACCTGACGTTTTTTCAATTCCAAATCTAAATAGCCCAACTACTATACCAGTAAAGATACCAACTACTAACGCTTGTAAAAGTAGTTTTATATTGGTTTTATTTCCCTCGTCTTTCATATAACCCTCTCTTTAATTGAACAATCACGACAAACTCTATTGTACAATAAAAAACCAGCTAAGATTTAGCTGGTTTTTGGTTTCATGTGAAACAGATTTATTATTTTTCTTCATACCATTCAGTATGGAATGTACCTTCACGATCATTTCTTTGGTAAGTATGTGCACCAAAGTAGTCACGTTGACCTTGAATAAGGTTAGCTGGTAAATCTGGGTTAAAGATTGATTCTAAGTAGTTAAGAGCTGCACTTAAAGTTGGAGTTGGTACGCCAGCCTTAGTAGCGAATTCAACTGACTTTCTCAAAGCTGGAAGGTTTTCTTCCATTAACTTTCTGAAGTAGTCATCTTGGAACAAGTTCATGAGCTTGTTGCCTTTAGAATACGCATTTTCGATATCTTTAAGCATTGCAGAACGAATAATGCAGCCTGCTTCCCAATCTTGAGCAATTGACTTGTAGCGCAGGTCCCAATCATAAGCTTCGGCAGCCATGGTTAATTGTTGGAAGCCTTGTGCGTATGCGACAGCTTGAGCTAATTGCAAAGTCTTTTCGAATTCATCCACTAAATCGTCAGGAATTGCACCCTTGTACTCAAACTTAGCTTGCTTAATACCGCTCTTCACTGCTAAATGAGCTTGCTTACTCATGAAACGAGCCATAACAGCTTCAGCTACGACAGTTACTGGAGCGCCAAGTGCAACACCGTCTTCAAGCATCCAGTTACCGGTACCCTTGTATGAAGCAACATTTAAGATATGGTCGATAACGTGATCTGAAGTTAAATCATCCTTTTGAGCTAATACTTTAGAAGTGATTTCACTAAGGTATGCTTCAACCTTACCATGGTTCCACTTGTCAAAAATTGCGGACATCTCATCATCACTCTTATGAGCAACATCACGAAGTAAGTTGTAAACTTCTGAGAATTCTTGCATAATTCCGTATTCGATACCGTTATGTACCATCTTGACATAGTGACCAGCACCTTCAGGCCCCATGTAGTAGACACATGGCTTGCCTTCCTTGTTCTTAGCAGCAATTGCTTCAAGAATTGGAGCAACCTTTTCATAAGCTGCTTCATCACCACCGGGCATAAGAGCTGGACCGTTAAGGGCACCCTCTTCACCGCCGGACACACCCATTCCGATGAAGTGAATGCCATGCTTTTCCATTTCGTGGAAACGACGGTTAGTGTCGTGGTAATTTGAATTACCACCATCAATTAAAATATCACCTTTATCCAAAAGTGGCAGCAATTTTTGCAAGGTTTGATCCACTGGATCACCAGCCATAATTTGGATCAAAATCTTGCGTGGCTTTTCGAGTGAATTAACAAATTCTTCCCATGTATAACATGGCTTCAACTTATCATCTTCATATTTTGCAAAAGCATCAACTTCTGGTTTATCAATTGAAAAGCCAGAAACTGAGAAGCCGTGATTTCTAACGTTTAAAGCGAGGTTTTTACCCATAACGGATAAACCGATAACGCCGAATTGTTGCATATCTTTAACATCCTCCATTTAATCAAAATTCATCATGTTTTATTATACTTTTTAAAGACAAAAAAGCGAAATTAAAAGACCGCTCTTTAGTCATTCCCTGGGAAATATTGCTACAAAAAAAGCGAGATTTTCATCTCGCTTTTTTGGTCAATTGAATTAAAACTAATTAGAAATTAGTGTTGTGACGCACCGGAAACTGTATCAGGAGCAGTATCTTCTTCTGGTTCTGGTTCTTCATGTTGAGATGCACCTGTTGCAGCGTCAGCTTCCAAGCCATACTTTTCAGCAAAGTAGCTGAATGGCTTCAAGTCTTCGGCTTGATACTTCTTGACGAATGCAGGATCGTCAAGTGAGTTCAATTCAGTTGAGTAAGGCATTTCATGGGTGTACTTAACGTCAATTAACATTGGGCCATCCATCTTCTTGAATTCGTCAACTGCTTCTTCTAATTCTTTCTTAGTGCGTACAGTAACGCCTTTCACGTTCATACCTTCAGCAACCTTAGCCCAGTCGTTGTCAGGGATAATAACGCCTGATAATGGTTGGTTAGATTCATCCTCTTGTTCAGCTTGAATGTAACCTAAAGTTTCATTAGTGAAGATAATGTTCAAAACATGCATGTTGTAGCGTGCCATAGTGAGTAATTCTTGGTTCATCATAGCAAAGCCACCATCACCAGCTAATTGCCATACTTCACGGTCTGGGTAAACAGTTGCGGCCATTAAGGCAGCTGGAGCACCGTAGCCCATTGTTGCGTGCAAGCCTGAAGTAGTCCACTTTTGATTATCATGCAAGTTCAAAAGACGGCATGAGTCAACGTTAACGTTACCAACATCGATTGCAAAGATAGCATTGTCATCAGCCTTCTTGTTGATTACATCCCAGATTGGTTCTGGACGTACAGGCATTTCATCTGAATTCTTAAAGCTATCTTGCCAAGCATCCCAATTCTCACGGTCTGCAATAGCAGCCTTGTAAAGTGGTGATTCGCTTCTAGTTTCACCAGCGTCAATAATTGCTCTCAATGCCTTCTTAGCATCAGCTAACATTGATACATCAGTTGAGTGACGCTTGCCAAACTTAGCTGGATCAACATCAATTTGAATTACCTTGGCATCCTTAGGGAACCATAATACTGAGAATGGTGAGTTATTGCCAACCCAAACAACTAAGTCAGTTGCACCTTGAACTTCTTGTGCGGCCTTCGGTCCAATACGACCGATGGTACCCATGTATGCTGGAAACTTGTCTTCTACGATACCTTTGCCTAAGTATGATGACATAATTGGAGTCTTGAATTTTTCGGCAAATTCCTTAACTTCATCACCAGCATCTTTAGCGCCTAAACCAATGTACATGGTTGGGTTCTTAGCTTCCTTCAAAAGCTTAACAGCTTCATCAACTGAAGTCTTAGTTGGTGCTGGGTAGTTTGGCTCTGGATGAGCATCCTTGTTTACACGGAAGTTATCCTCAATCTTTTGCCAACCGTAGTCCTTAGGAATGATTAAAACTGCAGGACCTTTTCTTGCGTAGGCTTGACGGATAGCTTCGTCAGTCAATACTGGAATAAGCTCTGGAGTCTTAGCTGAAGCGCACCAAACGCTAGCGTCTAAGAACCATTTATCTTCATCAAAAGCTTGGAAGAAGTCGATATCTTGTCTGCTAGTTGGAACGTTAGCTACAATAGCTACCATTGGTGTCTTATCAAACTTAGCATCGTATAAACCGTTAAATAAGTGAGCAGCACCAGGACCAGCTGAACCGAAACATACACCCAATTTACCAGTAACTTTGTATTCAGATGAAGCAGCAAGTGCGCCAGCTTCTTCGTGACGTACTTCGATAAATTTCATCTTATCTCTGAAGTCATAGATGGCATTCATACTTGAGTCGAATGAACCACCTGGGAAACCATAGATGTGGTCAATTCCCCAATCATAAATAACTTTAAGCATTGCATCAGAACCATTAATTTTTGTCATTATAAGTACATCTCCTTAACTTTTCGTTTCTTTCATAATGTATTAAAACACATTTTTTCACATTTTTAAAACGTTAAAAGCGTTGTTATTATGCAAATGAAAACGCTTTTTAAAAATAATCATTTCACAAAGATAGATAAATTTAGACTTATATATCACTCGTTGGTAGCGTTTTCTATTGTGATTTCATAAACATTATTATACTAAAAATCATTTATTTTATATACATTTATTATTACTTATAGTCATAATTTAAAGAAAAATTTTTTTCTTTTTATTCAATCGTCCATTTTTTAGGTTGCGAGTTATTTCAAAAGGGCATGAAAAAAGCATAGTGGCAGTATTTGTCAACTATGCTTTTTACTTATTCATTTTATTTGTTTACTTTGGAATAGCGACCATTTTGAATATAAACACTCAAGATAGCTAAATCAGCTGGGTTTACCCCCGAAATACGTTCGGCCTGAGCTAAAGTCTCAGGACGAATCTTTTCAAATTTCTGACGAGCCTCAGTTGCTAAGCCCTCAATCATTTCATAATCAATATCAGCTGGAATCTTTTTAGCTTCTTGACGCTTTAAACGAGCAATTCTGGTTTCTTCTTTCTTGATATAGCCCGCATATTTAATCGCAATCTCTACTTGCTCTTTGACATAACGGTCACCATCGATCTTTTCGCCAGTGAGTCGTTCGATATCATCGATCTTAACATGTGGCCGGCGTAAGAAGACGTCTGCCTTTACGCCGGCTTTCATTGGTTCCTGGCCGATACTCTTCAGATATTGCTGAACATCATCAGTCAAGTGAACCGTAATTTCATGCAATCTAGCTTTTGCATCCCTAATAGCTTGTTTCTTTTCTTCAAACTTTTCGTAACGTTCATCAGAAATCAAACCAAGTTCGTGACCGTATTCGGTCAAGCGCAAATCTGCATTATCATGACGCAAAATCAAACGATATTCGGCACGACTAGTGAGCAAACGATATGGTTCATTAGTACCCTTAGTTACCAAATCATCAATCAAAACACCGATATAAGCATCGTTTCGTCCCAAGGTAAAGCCAGGCTTGTCTTGTGCGCTTAGTGCAGCGTTAATCCCAGCAATCAAACCTTGCCCAGCGGCTTCTTCATAGCCTGACGTACCATTCATCTGTCCAGCAGTAAATAAGTGCTTGATGTTCTTAGTCTCAAGAGTGTGCTTTAATTGCCATGGTTCAACCACATCATATTCAATTGCATAACCTGGGCGCATCATCTCAGCGTGTTCAAGTCCCGCAACTGAGTGAACCATTTTAAGCTGAATTTCTTCAGGCATTGAAGTTGAAAAGTCGCCTACATAAACTTCTTTAGTAGTTCTACCTTCTGGTTCAAGGAAAATTTGATGACGATCTTTATCGGCAAAACGAACCACCTTATCTTCAATAGAAGGACAATAACGAGGGCCCACTCCCTTGATAATCCCACTAAACATTGGTGCTCGATCAAGATTATCACGAATAATTTCATGGGTACCATTGTTGGTGTAAGTCATCCAGCAAGAGATTTGATTCTTTAAATAGTCAACGTCTTTACTTTCATATGAGAAATGACGAGGAGTTTTATCACCAGGCTCTTCTTCAGTCTTGGAGTAGTCAATCGTATTACCGTTAACACGTGGAGGAGTACCAGTCTTAAAACGACGAAGCTTAAAACCAAGTTTTTCAAGGTTTTCTGACAACTTGATTGAAGGAGTTGTGTTGTTAGGACCTGAAGAATAAGTAAGTTCACCAATAATAATTTTGCCGCGTGCTGCAGTACCGGTAGTCAACACAACGCTTTTAGCATGGTATTTTGCACCTGTATTGGTAATTACACCTTTGCAAACGCCGTCTTCTACTACTAATTGATCTACAATTGCCTGACGCAAAGTTAAATTAGGCGTATTTTCAATAGTATCCTTCATATGCTCATGATATTGCCACTTATCAGCTTGGGCACGAAGAGCACGTACGGCTGGACCCTTACCTGTATTCAACATTCTCATTTGAATATAAGTAGCGTCAATGTTTTTACCCATTTGTCCGCCCAAAGCGTCAATTTCACGAACCACAGTCCCTTTAGCAGGACCACCAACTGATGGGTTACATGGCATAAAGGCAACCATATCCAAACCAATAGTCACAAGCAAGGTCTTTTGCCCCATATGTGCACTTGCCAATGCTGCTTCACACCCTGCGTGACCTGCTCCAACAACAATTACATCATATTCATTTGAATCATATGTTTTAATCATATTCTTCCCCTACTTTCCTAAACAGAATTGACTAAACAATTGCGTTACCAGTTCATCTGGCGCGCTTTCTCCAGTGATTTCGCCTAAAGTATCCCAAGCTCCAGTGAAATCAATTTGCGCGATATCTACTGGGATGCCATCATCAACTGCTTGCACTACATCCTGCAATTCTTTTTTAGCCTTAGCTAAAAGTGATGTTTGACGCTGGTTAGTAACCATTACTTGATCATTAGAATTTTCGATACCAGCAAAGAATAGTTTATTGATTAATTCTTCTAATTTATCAAGATTTTGCTCTTTCAAAATTGAGGTTAAAATAACGTCGCTGCCAGTTTGCTTCTTCATTTCATCAACTGTTATCTTTTGTCCTAAATCAGACTTATTCAAGACAATAATTCTCTTTTTGTTCTTAGTTTCTTCAATTAAAGCTCTATCTTCAGCTGTTAATTCTTGACTAGCATCTATCAACAAAAGTACTAGATCAGCACGATCTAGCGCCTTCTTTGATCTTTCTACCCCGATTTTTTCAACCTTATCGTCTGTATGGTGAATTCCGGCAGTATCAATTAATTCTAGCGGTACTCCTTTTACAGACACATATTCTTCAAGGGTATCTCTAGTGGTTCCGGCTACATCGGTTACAATTGCTTTATCACTTTGAGTCAAATAATTAAGCAATGATGACTTACCCACATTAGGGCGTCCAACAATTGCAGTCGCAAGACCATTACGCAAGATTTTACCCTCTTGTGCAGTCTTCAATAGTCGATCTATTTTCTTAATTACTGATTTAGCAGTATCAGACATTTGCTTGGCAGTAACAGTATCGGCATCATACTCTGGATAATCAATATTTACCTCTACATTAGCCAGAGTATCCAAAATCTCCTGTCTCATAGCTTGAATTTTATGCAAAAGCCCCCCAGCAAGCTGCCCTACAGCGACCTGACGTGCTTTATCTGTTTTAGCACGAACAATGTCCATCACACTTTCAGCCTGAGTTAAATCAATTCTGCCATTAACAAAGGCACGCTTAGTAAATTCACCCGGATCAGCCATACGAGCGCCATGACTTAATAAAAGTTGCAAAATATGATTTGTAACTACGATCCCACCGTGACAATTGATTTCAACAATATCCTCACGCGTAAAAGTCTTGGGCGCACGCAATACTGTGACCATTGATTCATCGATAGTTTTACCAGTATCAGGATCAATAATATGACCATAGTGAATAGTATGTGTTGGTACTTTAGTCAAATCTGCACCTTTAAAAACTTCATTAGCAATTTTAACTGCATCTTCACCCGACATCCGTACAATGGAAATTCCGCCTTCGCCAATAGGGGTGGAAATTGCAGCAATTGTATCGAACTCTGTTAAAGTTTGAGCCATAATTTCACCTTTTCTTAATAAAAAAAGTGCATTATACCACCACGAATAAACATGATGGATAAAGCACTTTGACTACTTTATCTAAAAATCATTTTAGATTGATATTCTTTTTATCTCTTTTTGCGTCCTAAACGCTTGTAAGTTTTTCTTATCTTACGTTTACGTTCGCGCTCGGCTTCTGCCTTAGCCTCTTGCTCTCTCTTAAATTTAATAGGATTTTGCAAGATAAAGGTCTGAACTGCCTGGAACAAGTTAGAAATAACCCAGTAAAGTGTAATTGCTGATTGGAAACTTAGTGCCATTACACCTACCATGATTGCCATTCCGTAAGTCATTACCTTTGTCATCCCATTTTGAGCTGACTTAGGCGTAGCTAACTGACTAATGTAGGTAGACAAGAAAGTGAAAACCATTGCCAAGATCGGCATTATGTAATAAGGATCCGGTTTACTCAAATCCATCCACAAAAAGCGACCAGTTTGCAACTGTGGCGTACGTAAAATCGCGCCATACAAAGCATACATAACAGGCAATTGGATCAAAACGGGTAAACATCCAGTATACGGATTTACTCCTGCTTCCTTATATAGTTTATTAGTTTCTTGTTGTAATAGTGTCCTTGATTCAGTGTCACGTCCTGGATATTTCTTACGTAACTCATTAATTTGTGGTTGAATGCCTTGCATCTTTGTTGTGCTTCGAATAGAAATAGCATTCAAAGGCAACAAGATAACACGAACAATAATGGTAAAGACAATAATTGCCCATCCATAGCTATTGCCCATTAACTTAGCTAACCACAAAATGAAAGCTGACATGTAATAAACAATCCATCTGTCCCACCAATTGCCACTGTTATGTGAAACTGGTGCAACATGACCGTTTGCACCTTGAGTCGCACATCCTGTCAAAACGACAGCAAGTGTAATCAAAGCTAAAACGGCAATAAGACGTTTGACATTTCTCTTGGTCAGAATGTCCTTCAATCTAATTTTCCTCAACTTCATCTGGCATTTCTTCAATAATATGAGCCAAAGCTAATGCATGAAGCAAGTTTTTTCGTACTTTGACCATATCAAAATTACGAGCATAAGGCCGGGTAATGATTAAAAAATCAGCATGTGGATCAATCTCCAACTTTTTTTCATCAATTACGGCCCGAATATAACGCTTGAGTCGATTACGTGCAACTGCAGTATGCCCAACCTTCTTGCCAACAGAAATACCTACACGAAAGTGCCTGTTTTCTGCTTTTTCTACCTTATAGATGACAAAAGCACGGTTAGCTACTGAATTACCAGACTCGAAAACTTGCTGGAAATCTTTTTCAGATTTTACTCGATAAGACTTTCTCAAAACGTTTCATTCCACTCTATGTAGACTAAAAAAACCACTGGGATTCAGTGGTTTAAGCAGATAAGACTTTTCTACCCTTTGCGCGGCGTCTTGCTAAAACCTTACGGCCATTTGATGTGCTCATACGCTTCATAAAACCATGAACACGTGAACGGTGACGCTTCTTAGGTTGGTAAGTTCTCTTAGTTGTCATTGTAAACTGCACCTCCATAAAATCTTTGTGCTAAATACACAATTTCTTATTAAGAATAGCACGAATAGCCGCAAAAACCAAGTATTTATTTAAAAAAGCATTCATGATTCATTCAAAAATAAATCCCTTAAACAGCATTTTTATGTGGATAAAAAAATAAATATTTTTTCACACGAAATAATTCACAAGATAATTCCCAATGTTTTCCACATCCCACAGGGTGTTAAAAATTAAATTCACACCATGTGGATAACGCATATGGTAATGCGCTTAAATTATTGCTACAATAGCAAAAGTAATCCACATGTCAACTGTGCATAAATTAACCTTTTGATTTGTATCATGTCAAAATGTGCATATTAGTATTAAAATAATCCACAGGCTGTTAATCATGTTAATTACTTTTACTCTTGTGGAAAACTTTTATATAAAATGATACACTTAATGTGCTTTTTACTATTGGGGGAATGCACATTGTTCGACATTGAAAAATTCTGGCAACATTTTAACGATGAGATGCGGGCTCGTTTTAATGAAGTTGCTTATAATGCATGGTTTAAAAATACTAAGCCTATTTCTTACAATAAAAATACACATGAATTGAAAATCTTAGTTCAAAATCCTGTTGCAAAGGGGTATTGGGAGAAAAATTTATCTTCACAACTGATTCAATCGGCCTATGGTTACGCCGGAATTGAAATATTACCTGTATTTCAGATAACTGAAAATAACGAAAGTCCTGAACGGATCGTCACACCCGAGCCCAAACATGATATTCAACTACAACAAGAAAAAAGAGCACCTAGACAATTCACCAAAAATTTAAAATTAAACGAAAAATATACCTTTGATAATTTCGTTCAAGGTGAGGGAAACAAATTAGCTGCCGGCGCCGCATTGGCTGTAGCAGACAGTCCTGGTAGCTTTTACAATCCACTCTTTATTTTTGGTGGTGTTGGTCTTGGAAAAACACACTTAATGCAGGCAATCGGTCACCAAATGTTAGCCGAACGTCCTAATGCAAAAGTAGTCTATATACAGAGTGAAACTTTCGTTAATGATTTTATTAATTCCATAAAAAATAAAACGCAAGACCAATTCCGCGAAAAATACAGAACTTGTGACTTGCTGTTAGTCGACGATATTCAATTTTTTGCAAAAAAAGAAGGTATTCAAGAAGAATTCTTCCATACCTTTGAGACTCTATATAATGATCAAAAGCAAATCGTGATGACCAGTGATCGCTTACCAACTGAAATTTCCGATTTGTCCGAGCGTTTAGTTTCTCGATTTACATGGGGGTTACAGGTTGAAATTACACCTCCAGATCTTGAAACACGAATTGCAATTTTACGCAAGAAGGCAGAAGCAGAGGGCTTAGTCATTGATGACAACACTCTCGATTACATAGCCTCACAAGTAGACACTAATATTAGAGAACTTGAAGGTGCACTTGTTAAAGTTCAAGCATATGCAACTATTGAAAAAGCAGACATAAATACAAATTTAGCTCGAGAGGCTCTTGTTGATCTAAAATTAGTCCAAAAAAATCGCGGGTTACAGATATCTAAAATCCAGGAAGTAGTCGCAAATTATTTCCAAACTTCAACTGCCGAATTAAAGGGTAAAAAGCGTGTACGGCAGATTGTAGTACCAAGGCAAATAGCGATGTACTTATCTCGTGAGTTAACTGATGCTAGTCTACCAAAAATTGGACAAGAATTTGGCGGCAAAGATCATACCACGGTAATGCATGCATATGATAAAATCGATAAGCAAATAAAAACAGATACAGAAATAAAAAGTGCTGTGTTTGATTTGAAACAAATGCTTGAGCATTAATTATCCACTGTGGATAACTTTAAGAGTTTTACACATAGTTTTTAACCGTTTCAATTCCGTTATTTTAAGGCTTCTACTGAGTTTTCAACAAAATTCACAGGCCCTACTACTACTAATTAAATATATAATTAATATAAATAACTTAGGAGGACAACAATGAAATTCACAATTAATCGTAATCTGTTTATAGAAAACTTGAACAATGTAATGCGGGCTATTTCCTCAAGAGCAACTATTCCTATTCTTAGTGGTATTAAGTTGGACTTGACTGAAACAGAATTAACCTTAACAGGTAGCGATACAGACATTTCAATTGAAATAAAGATACCTGTAAACGAAGACTTAAATGTGGAATCTACAGGTTCAATTGTTCTGCCTGCTAGATTCTTCAGTGAAATTGTTAAGAAATTACCAGGTAAAGACTTTTCATTTGAAGTAAAAGAAAGTTTCCAAACTCAAATCGTATCTGAAAATAGTGAATTTACAATTAATGGCTTAGATGCAAATAATTATCCACGTTTACCTGAAATCCCTGATAATGCCTCATTTACTATTTCTGGCAAAACTTTCCGTGAAATTATTAATGAAACGCAATTTGCCACATCTAACGATCAAACGAGAGCTATTCTTACAGGTGTTCGTTTCTTCTTTAATCCAACCAACATTAAGGCAGTCGCAACTGATTCTCACCGTTTATCACAGAGAACTATTACTTTAGAAAACGGACCTCAAGCAGAAACCGATCTGATTATCCCTGGTAAAAGTTTGCAAGAATTAGCTAGAATTATTGGAGAAACTGATCCAGAAGTAAAAATTTGCCCTGGTGATAACCAAGCATTGTTTGTAATTGGCAATCTTTCATTCTATTCACGTTTGCTTGATGGCAATTATCCTGACACTGATCGTTTAATTCCAACTGAAAAAACTACTAGTGTTGAATTTGATATTTCAGAATTATCTAGTGCACTTGAACGTGCAAGTTTGTTAACACACGCGGGCCGCAATAACGTAGTAACTTTAACTTTGGATACTACGAACCAAACTGCAAAGTTATCTGGTAAATCCGCAGAAATTGGTAATGTAGAAGAAGATGTAAGTTTCAGGAACTTGGAAGGAAATGACTTACAAATTTCATTCAACCCTGATTACATGCGTGATGCACTTAGAGCTTCTATTACCGATTCTGTAGTAATGAGTTTTACTAAGCCACTGCGTCCATTCGTCATTAATCCAGATAAAGATGATATTGAATTTGTTCAATTAATTACACCAGTTAGAACCTACTAATTAAGTACACAAAATTTAGGTATTAAAAAACTGCCCCATCGTGGGCAGTTTTTATTTGTTTTTCTGTTAAATGCTAAAAATCGATGCTCTAGTATTTTTTATTCGGGATAGTGTGATCAGGTTATTTGCAAAAAAACCGCAGAAAACGCCTTAAATAGCGGTTTAAGTTTGTTATTTGTTATGAAAACTAATATAATTATATAGGTAAAAAGAGTATTGAAGGTGAACATCATCAAATATTTTACAATTGTTGGCGACTGTATAACTTTAGGGCAATTCCTTAAAGAAGAGAGCGTTGTTTCGTCAGGCGGACAAGCTAAATTTTATCTCCAAGATAATCCAGTAACTTTAAATGGAGCACTTGAGAATCGTAGAGGTAAAAAAATTCGCGTTGGAGATCATTTGCTAGTTAATGGGCAAGAATATGAATTTCGGCGGGAAGAGTAATGTATCTTGATCATTTTGTAGTTCAAAATTTTCGTAATTTAAAAAAGCTTGATATCAATTTTGATCCTAACGTCAATATTTTTATTGGCAAAAATGCGCAGGGAAAAACCAATCTTTTGGAAGCAATCTATTTTTTAGCGTTGACTAGATCCCATAGAACCAATTCTGATAAAGAATTAATAGGTTTTGGTGGCGAATACACCAATTTGCTTGGTCATGTGCAAAAAAGCCAGGTTGATTTAACATTGCGTGTTTTGATCACCCAAAAGGGTAAAAAAGTATGGATTAATCGTGTTGAGCAAGCTAAGTTATCGAAGTATGTTGGCCAATTAAATGCAATTTTATTTTCTCCGGAGGATTTGGAGTTGATAAAGGGTGCTCCAGCCTTGCGGAGAAGATTTATGGACCAAGAATTCGGTCAAATAAATGCGGAATATTTATACTTTGCTAGTAAGTATCGGCAAGTTTTGCTTCAAAAAAATAATTATTTAAAGCAACTTGCCAAAGGAAAAACAAAAGATCAGGTCTTTTTAGATGTATTG
Organism: Lactobacillus gallinarum; assembly: GCF_002160635.1. Classification (NCBI taxonomy): domain Bacteria; kingdom Bacillati; phylum Bacillota; class Bacilli; order Lactobacillales; family Lactobacillaceae; genus Lactobacillus; species Lactobacillus gallinarum. Next base: position 19,778 of record NZ_NFKZ01000011.1, on the reverse strand, counting down.
TCAGATCAGCTTGCAGGTATTGCTGCAGAAGTGATTTTTCGTCGTTTTAAGTTTTTGCGATATTTAAGTCACTATGCTAGCGATGCATATGCACATATCAGTTTGGGTGGTGAGAAGCTAGCAATAGCGTACCACCCATCTGTTTCTACTATTGAAGCGGATGATACTGTTGAAGAGATTTATCAAAAAATACTAGCAAACTTTGAACGCAATAAAGCGATTGAAATGCGGAAGGGTACTACTACGTCTGGACCGCACCGAGACGATATTGAGTTTAAGCTCGATGGTAAAAATGCCCATTTATATGCTTCCCAGGGACAGCAACGTTCCATTGCTTTAAGTGTAAAGTTGGCAGAAATTCAGTTGATCCATCAATTAACTGATGAATATCCATTGTTGTTATTAGATGATGTGATGAGTGAGCTAGATCACACTCGTCAAAGTGCACTCCTTAATTATATTCATGGAAAGACTCAGACCTTTATCACTACAACAGATCTGGAAGGAATTTCCTGGGAAATAATTAAGAAGCCACGTGTGTACCACATTCAATCTGGCAAAATTAGTTTTGAGAAGGAGAATTAAATGGCTGATAAGTCAAAGAAAAATCTTGATAAGGTCAAAAAATATGAAAAAGAGGCCGACAAGTATAATGCCAGTCAAATTCAAGTCTTAGGCGGCCTGGAGGCTGTTCGTAAGCGACCAGGTATGTATATCGGTTCGACTAGTTCTCAGGGATTGCACCACTTAGTGTGGGAAATTATTGATAACAGTATTGATGAACGACTTGCTGGTTTTGCTACCAAGATTGAAATTACTGTTAATGAGGATGGTAGTGTTACTGTTCAAGATGATGGTCGTGGTATCCCAGTAGATATTCAGAAAAAGACAGGTCGTCCAGCATTAGAGACTGTATTTACTGTACTTCACGCCGGTGGCAAATTCGGCGGTGGCGGATACAAGGTATCAGGTGGTTTGCACGGTGTTGGTGCATCTGTTGTAAATGCTTTGTCCACTAAGCTTGATGTAACTGTCATGCGTGATGGTAAAAAGTATTTCATTGATTTTGATCACGGCCGTGTTAAGGATGATATGAAACAAATTGGTACTGTGCCACTTGATCAACATGGTACTATTGTTCATTTCTATCCAGATCCTGATATTTTTACTGAAACTACTACTTTTGATGACAAGATCTTAAAGAATAGAATTCGTGAACTTGCATTTTTAAACAAGGGATTAAAGCTTACTTTTACTGATAAACGTAAAGATAGTGCTGAAACCGACGTATACAAGTACGAAGGTGGTATTAAAGAATACGTTGCCTTTTTGAACAAAGGACAAGAAGTATTATTTGATGAACCAATCTATGTTGAAAGTACTTATAACGGTATTGATGTGGAAGTTGCTTTGCAATATACAAATGGCTATAAGACCACTTTGATGACTTTCGCTAATAATATCCACACCTATGAAGGTGGGATGCACGAGGCTGGTTTTAAGACTGCTTTAACTCGTGTAGTCAACGACTATGCGCACAAGGCTAAGATCTTAAAGGATAAGGATGACAATCTTTCTGGTGAAGATATCCGTGAAGGAATGACAGCTGTTGTTTCAGTTAAGCACCCAAGTCCTCAGTTTGAAGGTCAGACCAAGACTAAGTTGGGTAACTCAGATGCTAGAACAGCAGTAGATAAGTCATTCTCTGAGACTTTTAGCCGTTTCTTAATGGAAAATCCATCTGTTGGACACAAGATTGTGGAAAAGGGACAACTTGCTGAACGTGCTAGAACAGCTGCTAAGCGTGCGCGTGAAGTTACCCGTAAAAAGTCCGGTTTGGAAATTGCAAACTTGCCAGGTAAATTAGCTGACAATACCAGTAATGATCCAAGTATTTCTGAATTATTTATCGTTGAGGGTAATTCAGCCGGTGGTTCAGCAAAACAAGGTAGATCTCGTTTGACCCAAGCAATTTTGCCAATCAGAGGTAAGATCTTGAACGTTGAAAAAGCTTCAATGGATCGTATTTTAGCTAACCAAGAAATCAGATCTTTATTTACAGCTTTGGGTACAGGCTTTGGTGCAGATTTTGATGTGTCTAAGGCTCGTTACCATAAGTTAATTATCATGACTGATGCCGATGTCGATGGTGCTCACATTAGAACTTTGCTTTTGACGCTGTTTTACAATTACATGCGTCCAATGATTGAAAAGGGATATGTATACATCGCTCGTCCACCTCTGTATCAGGTTCGTCAGGGTAAGGTAATTAAATATCTTGATACTGATGAAGAATTGCATGATTACTTAGGTAGTTTGCAACCAAGTCCTAAGCCAGTTGTACAGCGTTACAAGGGGTTAGGTGAAATGGACCCAGAACAATTATGGGAAACTACTATGAATCCAGAAAATAGACGTTTGGATCGAGTAAGTCCTGAATATGCCAAGGATGCGGATGCAGTCTTTGAACTTTTAATGGGTAATGAAGTTGCTCCAAGACGTGACTTTATTCAAAAGAATGCTAAATATGTTGAAAATTTGGATGCATAGGAGAGGTTAGATGGACGATAATCAAACTCAAGATCGTAGAATTAGAAACGTCGATTTAACTAGCATGATGCGTAGTTCATTCCTGGACTATGCAATGTCAGTTATTGTAGCTCGTGCTTTGCCTGATGTTCGCGATGGTTTGAAGCCTGTACAGCGTCGTATTCTTTATGGAATGAGCGAATTAGGTGTTACGCCTGATAAGCCATACAAGAAGAGTGCCAGAATTGTTGGGGAAGTTATGGGTAAATTCCACCCACACGGTGACTCATCAATTTATTTAGCTATGGCGCACATGGCACAAAACTTTTCATACCGTTACATGTTAGTTGATGGTCACGGTAACTTCGGTTCTGTTGATGGGGACGAACCAGCCGCAATGCGTTATACCGAAGCAAGAATGAGCAAAATCGCTGTTGAAATGCTTCGTGATATCAATAAAAACACAATCGACTGGCAAAGAAACTATGATGATACTGAAAATGAACCAGTAGTATTGCCAGCTAGAATTCCTAACTTGTTAGTTAACGGTGCTAATGGTATTGCTGTTGGTATGACAACTAATATCCCACCTCATAACTTGAGCGAAGTAATTAGTGGTTTGCACATGTTGATGAAAAATCCTGATGCCACTACTAAGGATTTGATGAAAGTTATTCCAGGCCCTGATTTCCCAACTGGTGGAATTATTATGGGTCGCGGTGGAATTTATCGTGCTTATGAAACTGGTAAGGGCAACATCGTTGTACGTGCCAAAACGAATATCGAAACAGAAAAGAGTGGCCGTGAAAGAATTATTGTTAGCGAAATTCCTTTCATGGTTAATAAGGCTGAATTAGTTAAGAAGATTGCTGACTTAGCACGTGAAAAGATCATCGATGGAATTACTGGTGTTCGTGATGAATCTGACCAGACTGGTATGCGAATTACTATTGATATTCGTAGGGATGCCAGTGCCAGTGTTGTTTTGAATAATTTGTTCAAACAAACTCAAATGCAGGCTAACTTCGGCATGAACATGGTTGCCATTGTTGATGGTGCACCACACTTCTTAACCTTGAAGCAAATGTTGCAATATTACTTGGACCACCAAGAAGATGTTGTAACTCGTAGAACCAAGTTCGAATTAGCTAAGGCTGAGGCTAGAGCCCATATTCTTGAAGGGTTGCGAATTGCTCTAGATAATATTGATGAAATTGTTCATATTATCCGTAACAGTCAATCAAGTGATATCGCTAAGGCAACTTTAATTAGTCGCTTCGGTCTTGATGATAAGCAATCTCAAGCAATTTTGGATATGCGTCTTGTACGTTTAACAGGCTTGGAACGAGATAAGGTTGAGGCCGAATATAGAGAGTTGCAAGCTAAGATTGCCGATTACAAAGATATTTTGGCTAAGCCTGAACGGATCGATAAGATTATTTATGATGAATTATTAGATATCCAAAAGCGCTTTGGTGATAAGCGTAGAACCGAAATTGGTGCTAGCGAAGTTGTTTCAATTGAAGATGAAGATTTAATTGAAAAACAAAATATTCTTTTGACTGTAACTCACAATGGTTACATCAAGAGAATGCCAATTCAAGAATTTAAGACCCAAAACCGTGGTGGTAAAGGTATTAAGGGTATGGGTGTTCAAGATGGTGACTTTATCGAACACTTAATTTACTCAAGTACACATGACATGCTTTTGTTCTTTACTAATGCGGGTAAAGTTTACTCAAAGAAGGCATATGAAATTCCAGAATATGGTCGTATGGCCAAGGGATTGCCAGTAGTTAACTTGCTCCAACTTGAAAAAGGCGAAAAAGTCCAAACTGTGATCAGCGTCCCAGAAGGAGCAGATGATAATTACTTATTCTTCATCACTAAGATGGGTACTGTAAAACGCACTCATGTCAGTGAATTCTCTAACATTAGAAATAGTGGTTTGATTGCTCTTACTTTGCGTGACGGGGATGAATTAAGCAATGTCCTTACTACGGACGGTAAGCAAAACATCTTAATTGGTACTCACTTAGGCTATGCAGTAACCTTTAACGAAAATGATGTTCGTACTATGGGTAGAACTGCTGCGGGTGTACGCGGAATTAACTTACGTGATCATGATTATGTAGTTGGTTCTGGTGTATTAGGTGCAGACGACCAGGTATTAGTCATTTCTGAAAAAGGCTACGGTAAACGTACTCCAGCTGCAGAATATCCAGTTAAGGGCCGTGGTGGTAAAGGTATCAAGACTGCTAATATCACTGAAAAGAATGGCCTACTTGCTGGCGTAATCGTTATTAGTAAGGGCAAGGACATCATGGTTATCACTACTGATGGTATTATGATCCGCTTTAAGACAAAGGATGTTTCTCAAACTGGACGTAGTACTATGGGTGTTCGCTTGATTAAAGTTAACGACGATAGTCAAGTCGCAAGTTTGACCATTGTTCCATCTGAAGCTGATCAAGATCAAGTTGATGATGAAGATGACAATGACGATAATGAGTAATTAATTAAAAAATCAAAAAATTTGAAGTTTTAAAAAAATTATCAAACTTTTTTGCGTAATAAATAGTGAACAGTAAAAAACTATTTAGGATCACGTGAAAAACTGTTTGGTAATTTTTTATTTATATGCTAGAATTAGAAATTGCGAGTAATATTTCAATTACTCCTTGTTCTTGATTTTAGCAAGAACCATATAGTCCAAAAGGAGGTGCATTAGTCATGGCAACTACAAAGTACGAAGTAACTTACATCATCAAGCCTGATGTTGATGAAGAATCAAAGAAGGCCCTCGTAGAAAACTACGACAAGGTTATCGCTGATAACGGTGGTACTATGGTAGAATCCAAAGACTGGGGCAAGCGTCGTTTCGCATATGAAATTGATAAGTATCGTGAAGGTACTTACCACATCATGACTTTCACTGCAGACAACGCTGACGCAGTTAACGAATTTAGCCGTTTGTCAAAGATTGACAACGCTATCTTACGTTCAATGACCGTTAAGTTAGACAAGTAATTTTAATTTATTGTTTTCGTGATTTAGGAAAGGAAGGACATAAGTATGATTAATAGAGTTGTACTTGTTGGCCGTTTAACACGTGATCCTGAATTGCGTACTACTGGGAGTGGAATCTCGGTTGCTACGTTTACTCTTGCTGTTGACCGTCAATTTACAAATAGCCAAGGTGAGAGGGGCGCGGACTTTATCAGCTGTGTAATTTGGAGAAAATCTGCGGAAAACTTCTGTAACTTTACTTCAAAGGGTTCATTAGTTGGTATTGATGGCCGTATTCAAACCAGAAGTTATGACAATAAAGATGGGCAAAGAGTATATGTAACTGAAGTTGTTGTTGATAACTTCGCATTGCTCGAATCACGCAAGGATCGTGAAGCCCGCGGTCAAAATGGTGGTTATACACCAAATACTGGAAATGCTGGTGCTCCAAGCACTAACAACTTCCAAAATAATGGTGGATCACAAAATACTACTCAGAATACTAATAATCAATCAAACAACGCTCAAGATCCATTCGCAGGATCTGGCGATCCGATTGATATTTCTGATGATGATCTTCCATTTTAAAAATATTTAAAGAAAGGATTCTAGAACATGGCTCAACAAAGAAGAGGCGGCCGTCGTCGTCGTAAGGTTGACTACATTGCAGCTAACCACATCGATTACGTTGACTACAAGGATGTCGATCTGTTGAAACGTTTTATCTCAGAAAGAGGTAAGATTTTACCACGTCGTGTTACTGGCACTAGTGCTAAGAACCAACGTAAAGTTGCAAATGCTATTAAGAGAGCTCGTATCATGGGCTTGTTACCATTTGTTGCTGAAGACTAATTAAAATTAGATCGAATACAAACCAAAAGGACAGGATTATTTCCTGCCCTTTTTTAGTGCCATTTTTTCATTCATAACGCGTAATAATGTATAATTGATACTGATATATTTTACCTTGTAATAGGAAGGATCTTCATGAAAGATTTTTTACGTAAGCTTGAATTGCCTGAATTTATTAAAGATTCGCGATTAACAGCTTCCGTAGTAATCATTTTAGTACTTTCTTTAGTGGGAAGTATTATTGCGATGATTATGAGTCCATTATTTGGTTTAGCAATGGTGCTAATTTTTATTATGTCTGTTGCTTTTGCCATTTATGGAACCTACATTTTGGCAGGTAAGGCAACTAATTTTGCCGTTAATCTGTCTTACCGAATAAAACGTAGTGAGCAAGAAGCCATGATCAAGATGCCACTCGGTATTTTGCTCTATGATTCTGATCATCAGATTCAATGGGTGAATCCTTATTTGCAATTGTATCTTAAAGATACGGATTTAGTAGGTCACACAATTGAAGCTGTAGATCCAGATCTGAATAAATTGTTGAATGAAGCGATTGAAGCTAAAACCTCAGAAAACCATATAGTTAATTGGGATGGACATCGTTTTGAAATGGTGGTCCAAGATGATTTGGGCGTAATTTATCTGCTAGATATTACGCGTTATGCAAAAATCGAAGATAAGTATGAAGCTGAGCGTCTGGCTATTGGACAGATCTTTATTGATAATTATGATGAGTTAAGCGAAACAATGCATGATCAGGAACTGACCAGCATGAGTTCATATGTACAAAACACGTTAAGTAATTATGCTAAGAAGTTTAAGGCATATTTAAAGCGGATCGATGAAGATCACTTTTTACTGCTAGTACATATGCAAGATTTAGCTGAGATGGAAAAGGATAAGTTCTCTGTCTTAGATAAAGTACGACAAGAAACTAGCCGTAACAACACTCCGCTTACCTTGTCAGTCGGGATTGCCTTCGGCTCCGATTCACTCTCTGAAATTGCCAACCAGGCACAATCTAATCTTGATTTAGCCTTAGGTCGAGGCGGGGATCAAGTTGTGCTTCGTCAACCGGGCAAGGATGCACGCTTTTATGGTGGTAAATCCAACCCAATGGAGAAGCGAACTAGAGTCAGAGCTAGAATGGTCTCTCAAGCAATTAGTGAACTATTCAAAGATGCGGACCGTGTTTTCGTCGTTGGACATCAGCGTCCAGACATGGACTCAGTTGGTAGTGGTATTGGTGTCGTAAAGTTGGCTCGCCTTCATGGCGTAAAAGCTAATTTTGTTTTAGATACTAATAAAACAAATTATGACGTAGGGCGCTTAGTGATCAGAATGCAACAGAAGAATCAGGATAAAGATATTTTTATCAGTCCTGAGGAGGCTCTAGCTGAAGCAACTGATAAATCAATGTTGGTTATGGTTGATCACTCTAAGTATTCAATTACTTATTCTCAAGCCTTGTATGATCGTTTGAAGAATAGAATTATCGTAATTGATCACCATAGACGTGGTGAAGAGTTTCCAGAGAATCCAATGCTTACCTATGTTGAACCATATGCTTCTTCAGCCTGTGAGTTGGTTACTGAAATGATCGAGTATCAACAGCCAGCGCAAGGCAAGCGAGTTTTAACAGATCTAGAAGCAACTGCAATGCTTGCCGGTATCGTAGTCGATTCTAAAGAATTCTCGCTTAGAACGGGGACTCGAACCTTTGATGCCGCAAGTTACTTGCGGTCAATCGGCGCTGATTCAGCTGTGGTAAGTTCACTGCTCAAGGAAGATATTGATAGTTTCCTTGAGAGAACACATTTGGTTGCTACATTGAAGATGGTAAAGCCGCATATGGCTGTTTTGTGTGGACCTGATGATAAGATTATCGATCCAATTATCACGGCTCAAGCAGCTGATACGGCACTTGATTTGGAAAATGTGGGTGCTAGTTTTGCCATTACTCGGCGCACTCCAGACACTATCGGTATTTCTGCACGTTCAATGGGTAAGATTAATGTGCAGATTATTATGGAAAAGCTGGGCGGTGGCGGCCATCTTTCTAATGCGGCTACTCAGATTAAAGGTGTTACTATTGAAGAAGCAAGGGCAAAATTGCTTCAAGCAATTGATGAATACGAAAAGGAAAATGAATAAAGGAGAACAAAATGAAGGTTATTTTTACACAAGACGTTAGAGGTCGTGGCAAGCGTGGACAAGTTAAGGAAGTTCCAGATGGATATGCACAAAACTATTTAATCAAGCGTGGCTTGGCTAAGGCAGCTACCAAGGGTAACATGAATACCTTAAAGCGTGTAGAAGCTAACGAAAAGGCTGCTTACGAAGCTGAAAAGGCAGAAGCTGAAAAGATTAAGGCAGAGCTTGAAAAAGACGATACAATCGTTAACTTCAAGTCAAAGGCTGGTACAGATTCACGTTTGTTTGGTTCAATTTCAAGCAAGAAGATTGTAGAAGGCCTTGAAAAGCAATATGGTATCAAGGTTGATAAGCGCAAGTTGAACTTGCCAGAACCAATCAAGACTTTAGGTTACACTAATGTTCACGCTAAGTTGTTCAAGGGTGTTGAAGCTACTATTCGTGTACACGTTACTGAACAAGACTAATTTTATTTTTGATAAAAAGTGGTTGTGATTGATGGATAATATTGTTTCTCAACAAATTCCACACGACTCAGATGCCGAAAAGGCTGTTCTGGGTGCGATTTTTATTGATCCAGAAGCAATTGCTGATGCGAGTGCGGTAGTTCAACCGGAAGATTTTTATGAAAGAGCAAATCAGATCATCTATCAAGCGATGCTGGATTTGTCAGATCGCGGGGATGCAATTGATCCGCTGACTCTTCAAGATGAACTAAATAAGAGAAATCAGCTAGATGACATTGGTGGGATTAGTTATGTTTCAGAATTAGCACTGGCAACGCCCACCGCTGCGCACGTTACTTACTATGCGCAGATTGTGCACCGAAAGGCGTTATTGCGCAGACTGATTTCTGCTAGTCAAAAGATTATTTCTAACGCAATTGATGGTTCAGATGATGTAACTGATATTCTTGATGACGCGGAAAGCGAAATTATGAATGTCTCATCAGAAAATAATAGTGGTGGTTTCAGAACAATCAAAGAAATCGTTAATTCCACTATTAAGGATATTAATAATATCCCTGATGACGGCAACATGGTTACAGGATTGCCAACAGGATTCGCTGAGCTGGACAAGATGACGACTGGTTTTCATGATGATGAATTGATCATTATCGCTGCAAGGCCTGGTGTAGGTAAGACGTCATTTGCATTGAATGTGGCACAGTTTGTGGGGCTGCATACGGATAAAACCGTGGCGATGTTTTCTCTAGAAATGAGTGGAGAACAGTTAGTTCAAAGAATGTTAGCATCCTTAGGACTAATAGATTCTCAGCATTTAAGAACAGGTCAGCTGGATGAAGAAGAATGGCGCAAGTTAGTAATTGCGTCAGGCTCGCTTGCTAACACGGATATTTTTATCGATGATACTCCGGGTATTAAAATGAGTGAAATCCGTGCAAAAGCCAGAAGATTAGCCAAAGAAAAAGGTAATCTGGGGCTAATTGTAATCGACTACCTGCAGCTGATTGAAGGTCCACGTAGTGAATCACGGCAACAAGAAGTTTCCGCAATTTCACGTCAATTGAAAAAGCTGGCTAAGGAGCTTCACGTGCCCGTTATTGCCCTTTCCCAGTTATCACGGTCGGTTGAGCAGAGGCAGGATAAACGCCCTGTATTGTCCGATATTCGTGAATCTGGATCAATTGAACAGGATGCCGATATTGTTTCGTTCCTTTATCGTGACGACTACTATCGTGATGAACCCGAAGACAATGAAAATAGCGGTAGCAGTAGTGAAGTCGGAGCAGAAGACGATAACGGTGAAGTTGAAGTAATTATTGAAAAGAACCGTTCAGGTAGTCGTGGGACTGTTAAATTAATGTTCTCGAAGCCATATAACCGCTTCTCGAACCTGGATTATGCTCATGATGATCCTGATGGCAATTAAGCACATGTTAAAAGCATGTGCTTTTTTATTTATTAAGAGTATTCAAAATCCGAATATTAAGTGATGAACGTTGATATCACAGCAAATATAAAATAAATATCAGAACAATGGCCATAAATATAAATAATATAATTCGTATTTTATATTGAAATCTAGCATTTTTTCTGTTATACCTATTTATGTGATGAAACCTATTAATTAATTTTTTGGAGGAATTTCAGGTTTATGAAGTTTAAAAAAGTATTAGTTGGAGCTTTAGCAGTTTTAGCTACTGTTTCACTTGCGGCATGTTCGAACAATCAAAAGAGTAGTTCATCTTCATCAAATGAACCAAAAGAATTGAATGTCGAATTCGTACCAAGTACTCAAGCTAACAAGATGGAAGCTAAGGCCAAGCCACTTGGAACGCTTTTACAAAAGCAATTGCATATTCCAGTTCACGTAACAGTTTCTACAGACTACAGTGGTTTGGTTGAAGCTATGTCATCTAAGAAAGTTGACGTTGGTTTCATGCCACCATATTCTTACATCCTTGCTCATAAACGCGGAATTGCGGACGTACTTTTACAAGCTGAACGTTACGGCTATGATGAACCATCTGGTAAGATGAACCACACTTTGATGCACAAATACCGCGGTATGATCGTGGTTAAGAAGGGTTCTAAAATCAAGTCATGGAAGGACCTTAAAGGTAAAAAGATTGCTATCGGTGATCCAAGTTCTTCATCCGGTTACGTTTACCCAGTTGCAGAACTTTACAAGAAGGGCTTAAATGTTACTAAGGAATGTAAGCTTGTTAACATCAAAGGTGATGATCAAGAAGTTCTTTCAGTATTGAACGGTGACGTTGATGCTGCATTCGTCTTCTCAGATGCACGTAACATCGCAGCTCAAGACGATAAGAAGGCAATGACTGACGTTGTGCCAATCTACTTCACTAAGTGGATTCCTAACGACACCATCGCAGTTAGAAAAGACATGCCTAAGAAGTTTAGAGCTAAACTTTCTAAGGCATTCAAGAACATTGCTAAGTCTAAGAAGGGTAAGCAAATCATTGAAAGTATTTACAACCATTATGGCTATGTAAGTGCCAAAGACTCAGACTTCGATGGCTTGCGTCAATACCAAAAGATTGTTAACAAAGCTACTGGCGGCAGTAGTAATAATAACTAAAGTTGATTATTAAAAAGACCTGCTTTTTTAAAAGCAGGTTATTTTTTTGCTAAAAGCCATCTGAAATCGGTTAAAATATAAGTAACAATCAAAGGAGAAAGATTATGAAAATTGCTGTTTTAACCGATAGCTCAGCTTACTTAACTAAAGAGCAACAAGAAAAGTATCATATCGATGTTTTGCCAATTCCAATTATGTGGGGCGATAAGACTTACCGTGATATGATCGATATTGGCTATGAAGAATTTTATAAAAAATTGGCTGATGAAAGTGAATTACCTTCAACTTCACAGCCATCAATCGGTAATTTACAAAAGAAGATTGATGAATATGTCCAAGAGGGCTACACCGATGTGATTGTAATTACCTTATCTAGTGGTATTTCAAGCTACTATTCTACTGTGCATAGTATCGCTGAAGCCGAAACTAGAATTAAGGTCCATCCTTTTGATAGCAAAATTACGTGTGCTGGTGAGGCAGATTATGCTATCCTTGCAGGACGCCTTGTCGCAGCCGGAGCAGACGTTGATTTAATCATGCATGATTTAACTGACTTGCAGAAAACAATGGATGTGCGCTTTATGGTGGACGATTTAAGCCACTTGAAGCGTACGGGCCGTCTTTCTAATGCAGCTAGTTTTGTAGGTGCTTTATTAAAAATCAAGCCGATTCTTTCAATGGATGTGCAAGCTGAAGGACACATTTCCGCAATTGCTAAAGAACGTCAAACCAAGCGAGCTTATAAGCATATCCAAACAGATTTTGATAATTTAACTAAGAATATGCCATATAAGATTCAATGCACGATTTTTGATTCGCTTGATCCAGATAAAAAAGCGGAGTGGGTCAAGGATTATCAAGCTAAGTTCCCTAAGTATGAATTCAATACTAGCATCATTGGCCCAGTCGTTGGAGTGCACGTTGGACAAGGAACTATGGCGATGATTTGGTGTCGTGAGTTGGATGATTATTTTGATGAAAATGGTCAACCCATCAAAGGAATTGACTCAAAAGAAGTCATAGATAATGCGTAAGTAAAGAAATTTAATTACATATGCATGAAAGCCTTTACACATAAGGGCTTTTTTCTTTATAATAGGTGCAGCACAAAACTATTTGGAGATAAAAATTTTTACGAAAAGGATGAGAATATGTCAGATAAGAAATATGTCGGCAGTATTGAAGCCGGTGGTACTAAATTTATCGTAGCAGTACAAGATGTTGAAACTGGTAAGGAAGTCGCAAGAGACCGTATTCCTACTACCACCAATAAGGAAACCTTAGAAAAGACTGCAGAATTCTTTAAAAAGCACCCAGTTGATGCATTAGGCATTGGTACTTTTGGTCCAATTGATATTAATCCTAAGTCAAAAACTTATGGTTATATTTTGGATACGCCAAAGCCAGATTGGTCAGGTACTAATGTTAAGGGCTTCTTTGAAAAAGAATTAGGTATTCCTGTAGTAATGACAACTGACGTTAATGCATCATGCTATGGTGAATATATTGCGCGCGGCCGTGACGATTCTAAGAGTTACTTCTATGCAACTGTAGGTACTGGTGTGGGTGCCGGTATCGTTCAAGGTGGAAAGATGCTTGGACTTAACAACCACCCTGAAATGGGACACATGCTTGTCCGTCGCTACCCAGGTGATGATTATGAAGGTCACTGTCCATTTCACAACGATGCTTGTGTAGAAGGGATGGCAGCTGGTCCAAGTCTTGAAGGCAGAACTGGTATCCCAGGTGAAAAGCTTTCTCGTGATAATAAGGTCTTCACTTATTCCGCATACTACATTGCACAAATGCTCTTTAACGTTTACATGACTGCTCGTCCAGATGTGATGATCGTGGGTGGTTCTGTATTAAACGAAGACGATTTGACTAAAGTAAGAAAGTTTTTTGACGAATTTAACAACAACTATGTAGCTACTCCAGATTTAAATGAATTAATTGTTCATCCAGCTGTAGCTAACAATGGTTCAGCTACCTTAGGCGACTTTGAATTAGCTAAGAATTTGCTCAAGTAAAAAACGAATCAAAAATAAATATGCAACAAAAAGGCTCAACTTGTTAAGAAAGACGTAAGGCGAGCCTTTTTTGACGTAATCGGATACAAATCAGTGTAATATTAAAAACATAGAAAACTATCACATTATTTTCCCGAAAGGAGTCCTACCTATGAAAAAAACAGATAGTGGCTTAAAAGACAAGGTTATCGGAAAAGTGAAAGAGGTCGAAGGTAAAGTTACCGGCGACAAGGCTCGCGAAGTACAAGGAAAAGCTCAACAAGCTAAGGGTAAAATAAAGGAAAAGGCTAAAAAGTTAAAGGGTGATCTTGAAGATCATTAAAATAGCAGTTTGTTTTATTAAACCTTACATGGAAAGAAAATAGGTGATCCTATGTTATATTGGATCTGGGTTTTAATAGTTGGTGCCATAATAGGACTAGCCGCTGGTTTCATAACTGGCAAAGGCGGGTCGATGGGCTTTATAGCTAATACGATAGCTGGGCTAGTTGGCTCAACTCTTGGACAAGCAATCTTTGGTGAATGGGGACCCCAAATGGCTGGCATGGCAATAGTGCCGTCCATATTGGGAGCAATAATATTGGTTGCTTTGGTTTCATTCATCATGAGTATTTTCAATCGACAAACTGAATAAAAACTTAATACTAAAAAAGGACATGCGCTTGCATGTCCTTTTTGTTTCATGTGAAACTTTTTTACTTTAATTTTTTGTTTTCCGCATCTTTTTCAGTCTTGAATCTAGTTTTAATTTCTTCAGGCAAAATGCTTGGAACTGAAGTGTCATAGAATTCGTAAAAGATCGGCTTCTTATTTGAGTCGTTGCTTTTTGGATATAGAGCAAAATCTGTTTCAGAAAATGGTAAGCTAATGTTTCCGCGAATTGCGTTAATAATCTCGTTGATCATGTGCAAAATATATTTTCGTGTATCAGGGGTAAGCGACATAATTACGCGGCTAAAGCGAACAGTTCCCAGTAACTTATGAGCAGTTATTTGGAAGACGTCAGTAATATTCAAATCTTCAAATGATTGAAACATAGTGTCCCACAATTCGCCTCGTTGAATATCAGGAATTGTGTGATTGAAATCAATTAGAGAATGGCGCAAAGATCTGGCTCCAGAAGTAAGACCATCAGCTAAAACGAAACTATCGCGACCAACGCTCCAGCGGCGCGGATCGTGTTGCTGAACCATAGAAGCATTGCTTTTAGTAATTAAAACTCGCTCAGGGTGATCTAACATTGCTCCAATAATAGATCCTTCAGGTAGGTATGTCTTCATTTTAGGTAGGGCACGAACAAAGCCGGGAGAACGCCATACTTCACCAAAGAAGCCGGGACCATCAAAACTGATGGCTTTAATAATGCGATCCTGCAATTCAGGTTCAACGACACTTAGAGCATATTCTGCGTAGTTGCCGCCCTTTGAATGACCAGTAAGATAAATTTTATCATTAGGAAATTCTTCGGCCATTTCTCTAAGATAATCGGTGGCGACATCTTGACCATAGATTTTAGGCATGTAATTCATAGTCATGTCTTCATTCCAGCCAATGATAGAACTATCGGTGCCGCGATAAACAATGAGAATAGTATTGGCATTTAGACGAAAAGTAGCGGCAGTAAATTGCAACGGATAAGGATCTTTTTCTAAGCGATTGGTCCAATTTAGGATTTCAACGTTGCCTAGGCGTGGACTTTTAGGTAAAAGCAAAATTTGTGCGCCTGTCTCATCGTGCATTTGTACTTGAAAAGATGGGAGAACGCGCAGTTTTTCTGCAACTTCAGCTAAAGTATGCCCCTTAGCTGATATGTCTACTGGTAAATAAATTAAAGAAGAAAATAAAGAGGCGTCAACGCTATTAAAAGGCTTTTCTTTGAAGGTTAAGTCACCGCGCCAGCGTAAATAATCAAGAGTGCCTGACATATATATGTCCTTTCTGTATTAATATTGATGTATTTTACAGGATCTTTCTTCAAAAGAAAATCTCAAGCAGAATTGCTCGAGATTTAGTTAAGTCCACCGCGTGTGTAACTAATTCGAGTAATATCGGGATACTTGCGCAGTGCCATCACAATGTTGTTTTCATTAATTTTATTATTGATAACGCCATCGACATAGAAGACAATTCTTTCATCGCTAACATCTAGAATTTTTATATTGATGTTTTCAACTTTGTTTTCCTCAAGTTCCTTTTTTATCTTAGATAAAATATGATGCTGGTTAATGGCTTCAATTTGGATATTAAAGCGAACATGAGGTGTGATCTTGCTGATGATCACATCATCGTGGAAGAGCATTTGAATCACGAAGAGAAGGGCTGTAGAAAGAATTCCAATGAAGTACATGCCAGCCCCGATAGCCATTCCGATAGCAGCAGTTGCCCAGACACCAGCCGCGGTGGTTAAACCAGAAATTTGTTCTTTTCTAACTAAAATTGTACCGGCACCAATGAAGGAAATGCCAGTAACGATTTGTGCGGCAATTCTGGAAGGATCAAGCGCAATATCGCGCATATTTAAAAGATCTGTAAATCCATACTTAGATACGATCATAAAGAGTGCAGAAGCAATTGCGACTACGATGTGTGTTCTGACTCCCGCGCTTTTTCGTTGAATAGCACGTTCATAACCAATAATCCCACCGCAAAAAGCAGCAACAATAATTCTAAGCAACCAATCTAATTCAGTTGGAATTGGTGCTAGAGTTTGCATAAAATCACTCCTTATTTCATTAAAACTACACATTCATTTTACCGTATAATCAGTGATTTGATAGTTTTGAAAACTTTTTTGAACTTTTTTGCAAAAAAGGCTTGCACAAGTCTAATTCATATGGTTTAATTAATACTGTTGTCGGGTGAGACAACGAAGAGTTGCTGACTTAGCTCAGTTGGCAGAGCACGTCACTAGTAATGATGAGGTCGGAGGTTCGAATCCTCTAGTCAGCATTAATAAATACGTTTAAAAGATCTGATTGAAAAATCAGATCTTTTTTTGTACTATAAATAAAACATTTATTAATAGCACAATTTTCTTGGAGGAGAATTATGAAAGCATGGAAAACTAGCGGATTAATTGTATTGCTGGTCTGGATAGCAATTGCAGCAATTATCTGGTTTAGGAATGTTGACGGAGCAGGAGTAGCTCAAACGGCTCAATTAAAAGAAATGACTTTGCTGATCTGGCTAATTTTTGCAATTCCTGTCATTATTGGCTATCCAATTTGGTTTATTGTTTTAAAAAGAAAGCAAGAAAATATAAACTAAGAGAAACAAAGGAATGGTCGATTGCTTTAGGGATACCGGTTGAAGAGCGTCATGGAAAACACTATGAAGATGGTGCGGTAACTCTTGACGATTTTGATTATTCAAAAACTGATGAGGTCAAGCCAGATGCGGAAAGTGGAGTTTCGCAAAAAGAATAGAAAATAAAGAAGAGCAACATGAGAAAGAATCTCGTGTTGCTCTTTTTGATCTTCATTAATCTACTGCATTACCAAATTGATGATCTTTTTTATTAAACCATTGACGGGCAAAATCGATCAAGGATTTGCTGTTGATTACTTTGATAATTCCTTGACCTAATTTTTGTGCTTTAACTTCATTAGGAAATTCTTTTTCAAAAACTTCACCTAATTCGTTGAAATCGTCATAAGAATCTAAATCTATGTTTTGATAATTTGTCCAAATCGTTTTTCCATCTTGGTCGATACTGGTTGCTGCAGAACAGGTTTCAGTTTTGCGATGAATCGTAGATTCTGCGTAGTGAAGTATTGTGCAGGTTTCGTAATCGGTACCTAAGAAAATAATTTTGCCATCGTTCTTGTACAAATAATCAAGTGGACTGTTGATCCCATATGGCAGGTTTAAAGGCTGACGTGCGGCAATTTCAGCCGCATTTTTACCCCAGATAGCAACTGGCAAATAGGGATGCGTGCTGCGAACTACATCAGGTAAATTCCTAAAGTATTCTGGCGTTATGCCCAGACCTTCTGTAGCTGAGGTCCTTGGATCATATGGTGGCATATTATCTCTAACCACCTGAATTAAATCTTGACGAACGGGTGGATACTCCCAAGTTGCTGGATCACAATTCGTTGAAACCTGTGACGGCATCATTAGTGTGCCAACGGATAAAGTTTCTTCAAGTGCTCTAACAATTGTTTTAGGCCCACCGGGTAAATATTGAAACTTACTCATGGCAGTATGAACCATGCAAGAATCTGTGCTTTTAACTCCCAATTTTGCGAAAGCTTCTTTTAAATCGTTTTTTGTAACAACAGTTTCGATTAAATTTTCAGACATAATTTATTCCTTTTCTAGATAAGATGTTATTGACTTGGTCTGAAAATAATTACTCTTGTCTTAATTTCAGCATTGTTAATTTTATTCTTTTTATTACTCATCTTAATTTACCTTTCGCATAATCAATAGTGGTATTTTAACATTTTTAAATAATAGATAAAAATAACTGAAACTGTCAAATCTTTTGTGTAAATAGATCTTTCTCATAGATTGATTTTTTATTCTTTATTTAGTCAAAGTAAGATTCTAAGGTGTTCTGAACCTGACCAAAGCCCGGTCCTAAACAGCCAACTTCAGTTCCTGAACCAAATAAACTAACATCGGAGCCCAACAAACCTAGTGTGAAAACTAATAATGACAATCACGGTAAATCAAAGAAAAATTCAGGTACTACAAAGCATTCAAGCAGAAACACGAATAATAATCCAAAGGCTAGAAGAAACGTAAAACGTCAATATAACTCAAATAATAATCCCAAAACAGAGACAGCTAGATTTGCTAAGCCACATGAATCTGCTGTAATTAGAAATGAACAGGCTCAAACTAAGCGAGAGATGTTACCAAATACTAGTAATAAGCGTCAAGCTTTAATAGCATTAGGAGCTGTTTTAGTAGGAGTAAGTGCAGTTTTACTTAGTGTGTTGGATAAGAAACGTAAGTCCTAAAGCTAAGCCTTCTAGTCAGCATAAATAAACTCGTTAAGACATGGTTTAAACGCCATGTCTTTTTTGTGATCTAAGCAATATATCAAAGTAAAAGTACGTTTTGCTATACCTTTCTATAAAACTAACTACAATGAAAGGTGAAGAAGGCGTTTTTTATGACAAAGCATTATGAAAAAGAAGTCAAAGAAGCAGAAAGTGTATTAGAGGATAAAAAATTAACTGATAGTGAAATCTCACAAGAGTTGATTTCCAAAGATAATCCAACTGAGAACGTTAAACCATCTGAGATTGATTTCTTGCGTAAAAAGCTATCTTTAGCAACTCAAATTGATTTTACCTTGTTAGGTGACCTTGCTGGATTGTCCAAGGAAGCTAAGGAAGAAGCAGCCGCTGCAGCTGAATAATGTTAATGAAAATAAATTAGCCATGGTTTAAGCACCGTGGCTTTTTTCTACGTAAAGTCAAGCATAATAAGAAGTTTGGCTTCATTTTTTGTTTAAATTTCAACTTAAACATCTTTTAGTGTCGATTTATTTTTTTAGTTAGACACGACAAATAAGCCCAGATCCATATCTGATTTTTGGGCTTAGCGTTATAATGTACTTGATCAATTAATTACGACTAAAGTCTTTTTGATTATGTGTGGCTACGTTGTAATCATATGGTTGATCATTGATAATCAGGGCATAAATGGTTCTGATTAGTTTATGAATTGAAGCAATAGCTATCTTTTTGAACCCTTTGGTTTGAGAGGATAGCTTTTTGCTTTCATAATAATCTGCTATATGACACGGATTTGTCTTAGCTGCATTATCAATTTGTCCAATAGCTCGATAAAGCAACTTACGTGCGACTGCATTGCCATGTTTAGTAATACTTAAATTAGATTCCATTTCTCCTGACTGATATCTGCCTGGATCAATTCCGATAAAAGCATTTATTTTATTAGGATTACTAAATCTGCGTAAATCTCCTAACTCTGCTAAAACTCTGACTGCAGTGGTCTGTGCAAAGCCTGGAATGCTTTCTAGGTTTTCTAAATCATAATTAGGCAAAGACTTCGCTAACTTAACCATTCTTGCGATTAAATTTTCTCTTTGATCACTTAAATTAAGCAATCTGTGTGCATAATACTGCACTTGCTCGACTTCTATGCTAGAGCAAG
>NZ_NFKZ01000010.1:0-46433 GCF_002160635.1 Lactobacillus gallinarum | reverse complement strand
CTTAGAAAAAGGATTAGGCAAGTGGCAGAATCCTAAAATAAAAAAAGCAGCCTAGAAAGGCTGCAGTCCGCTAGCAACTCACGGACTTAAAAGGCTTTGGTAATTAGACGACCTCTATCTGCAATAGTCAAAAGACTACTGCTGGTAAGTCAAGTCCGTATCTAAGCAAGTTGGTGTTCTGGTTAGCACAAGCTAACGAGCCACTAAGCCCTAGACTTCAGTCTAGGGTAGTTGACTATGCATATTTGAAAACTTACTTTCTACACCCGGTTAACTGTTGGCGATCATGTAACAATCATTGGTCCAGCAAACTATTTAACTAATACCATTAAGACAATTGGTTATGAAAAAGTTACTGGAACCAAAACAGATGTTAGCTTCATGTCAATAGGTATCTTGCTTGGTGGCGGTAGTGGTGCATTGTTCGCTGGTCTGAACTTTGGCTAGCTGCAACAAAAGCACCCGATCCTGATATAGCGTTCATTAAAAAGAGAAGCCTAGATCAAGTTGATCTAAGCTTCTTTTTGTATATGCTCATAAATGCATTTTGTTCCAAATAGGGATCTTGATGTCGCCTTTATCGCTCATGGTCATCACGGTAATTGAGGCATTCTTTGGACCGGGTACAAGAGGGATGTTATCGCCGTAACGGTACCACAAGCTTCTAATAGTAAAGCCATGGGTAACCAACAAGATGTTTTCAGCTCCATCAAGTTCACCGATCATCTTTAAACCATTTTCCATGCGAGACCAATATTCTTCAGCATCTTCTGCTTGGTGGTATGGGTCAGCTTCTTTGATCCAATCTTTAATGGTATCGATACTTTCATGTTTAAACATTTCTTGTCTAGTAGCGTAGCCGTGACTGCCACCGATCATGCGCCAAGCCATTTCAGAATCCATTCCTTCAAAATAGCCATAGAATTGTTCTCTGAAAAATGGACTGGCAATATGCTGCAATTCATCTTTGTTAACGTTGTATTTCATGATCGTTTCGCAGGTGTCGCTAGCTCTTTTTAAATCACTAGATAAGGCAATGTCAAAAGAAACGTCGTGCAATGCCT
This sequence comes from Lactobacillus gallinarum, assembly GCF_002160635.1. Taxonomy (NCBI): domain Bacteria; kingdom Bacillati; phylum Bacillota; class Bacilli; order Lactobacillales; family Lactobacillaceae; genus Lactobacillus; species Lactobacillus gallinarum. Next base: position 45,369 of record NZ_NFKZ01000010.1, on the reverse strand, counting down.
TGCCAGCTTCTTCGGCACCTTCAATTCCTGCAGTAGTTAGTGGGGTATCACACCAACCTTGCATCTTGTTATAACGATTGATATAAGTTTGACCATGACGGACAATATAGATTCTTTTCATAATTTTCTCCTCATCAAAAAACTCCTCTTTATTTTAGAAAAAAGAGAGGAGTAATTAAAGTTAATTGTTTTCGTGGTAGATTTTTCTCAATTTTTTGATATCTTGTGGCTGAATGGTGTAAATTGATCCTTTAGGATACATGACTGAAACGCTGTTGGTGTGATTTAAACCAATCGCATGTCCTAGTTCATGTTCAGCGGTGTTGATAATTCGATTATTGCTGTAACCGTACCACTCATTTTGCAAGTAATAGCGGTTGAGATGAACATCTGCCTTTAATAAATGTCCAGTTGCTGGATTATAAGTTGTAGCCGTTTCACCAGCAGCATTTGTGTCGCTATCATCCACAATGCTGATAACGATTTGTGCCTTCTTTTTATTACTAATTTGGTGAAAAGTGAAGGCTCCGGTTCGATTCCAAGCATTCATGGCATCGATTGCAGCCGAACGTAACTGTAAGTTATTTTTGACATCTAAGTAAACATTTGCTTTCGGTTTTGACCATGTCCGGTTTTCAAAGGTATCATCATCTTTTGCTTTATCAGTTCTGGTAGAAGTGTCTTTATCGCCTAATTTAGGCGGGGTAGTAGTTCCATTTTTTAATAATTGCTGAATGCGATAATTTAATGTAGTCAGAGAATCTTGCGTTGCCATGCGCATGTTAGAATCATTTTTATAAGACCAAACGGCAAAGGCGAGTACTGCAAGCAAGAAAATATTTCTGATGATTCTAAAAAACGTTCTCATAATTTTCAACTCCAATGTTGAAATTATAATCTTCAAATCTTAAGTTTTCATCTATTTTTACTTGTATTTTGCCTATGAGCGTGCAGACTACTATAAAAGCGCTACTCATGATAAAAAAGCGCTACTCATGATAAAATAGAATGCGAGTTTTTAAAGAAAAGGTGATTAAATGACCACAGCAAAAAATGAAAATAGTGAAGAAGCACTTGAACAAAAACACCTTGATAATATTATGAAACAAATCAAGGAACGTGAAAAATCTTTAAAAAAATCAATTAAATCCGCTGAAGGCGAAGCTAGAAATCTTAATTCACACTTCTTTGATGATGTTAAGTTGGATTATGATGGTTACTCGACTTCAATGGAAACCGCCTTGTCGATTCATCAACAGCAGCAATTATTAAGTGAACGCGAACATGCTTGGCAGCATTCAGCTAAGCAATTGGATACCGTTGAAAGGCTGGAAAAACGGCCATATTTTGCTCGAGTTGATTTTAAAGAGCAAGGGGAAAAGAAGCCTGAAACTATTTATATTGGTTTGGGATCTTTTGCAGATAAAAACGATCACTTTTTGATTTATGACTGGCGTGCGCCTATTTCTTCAATTTATTACGATGGTAAGTTAGGTGAAGTATCTTATAATTCGCCAGAAGGCAAAATTACCGTTGATATGACTAAGAAACGCCAATTCATGATTGAAGATGGCAAGATTGTCAACATGTTTGACACCAATGAGTCAATCGGTGACCAAATGCTTTTAGAGGTTTTATCTGAAAAATCATCAACTCAGATGAAATCAATCGTAACTACGATTCAACAAGAACAAAATAAGATTATTAGAAATACTAGTGCTGACTTGCTTTTCGTTCAAGGTGCTGCAGGTTCTGGTAAAACTAGTGCAATTTTGCAAAGAATTGCATTCCTGCTTTATCGTTACCGTGGTAATTTGACTTCTAGTGATGTTATCATGTTCAGTCCTAACCAATTGTTTAATGACTATATTAAGAATGTTTTGCCTGAAATGGGTGAACAAAATATGGTACAGATGACTTACTGGCAATTTGTTGCCCGCCGGCTTCCAGGGATGAATGTGGAAAACCTGTTTAAACAATTTGAAGATCAAAATGCGGATACTAATATTAGTAAATTTAAGGATTCGGTTAACTTCTTTAATTTGGTAACACGTTATGCAAAGCATTTAAATAAACGCGGTGTAGTCTTTAAGAATATTTATTTCCATGACAAGAAGAAGCCTTACTTTGATAAGGAAAAGATCAAGGAAATCTATTACTCATATAACGAGAATTACAATTTGGCTAACCGCATTGATGCAACGCGTGAAGAATTGATTAAGATGCTTAATCGCAAGATCGCGCCAGAAGCTAGAAAAGCTTGGGTTGCTCGCACAATTGAAGGGATGAGTCAATCTGAGTTAAATGAATTGTACGATCGACCTGATCAAGAATTTGAATCAGAAGCTAAGGAAGAGGCATTCTTAGGCAGAAAGATTGTGCTTAAGGCATTGAAGGGCGTGCACAAGCGTATTTTGCACAATCACTTTATCAATATGCGTGCGCAATACTTAAGCTTCTTGCGTGCTGTACCTAAGATGGTTGATTTAGCTAAGTGGAATATCGATGAAGAAGACTGGATGCATCATATTGATGAAGTTAAGGAAAATTTCAAGAAGCATGATATTGCAATCACTGATGTTTCTGCTTATCTTTACTTGTATGATTTAATTACTGGTCGTAGAACTGATTATGAAATGCGGTATGCTTTCATCGACGAAATTCAAGATTATACGCCATTCCAATTGGCCTACCTTAAATATAATTTCCCACGTGCCAAATTCACGATGCTCGGTGATTTGAATCAGGCTATTTTTACTAAGGATGAAAGCCGCAGTTTGCTCAAGCAGATTTCAGGTTTATTTGATCCAGAAAAAATCGATGTGGTCCAACTTACTAAGTCATATCGTTCGACTAAGCAACTGACTAACTTTACCAAGCAGATTTTGCGTCAAGGTGAAAAGATCGAAGCCTTTAACCGTCAAGGTCCAAAGCCTGTGATTTGGGGTAGAGATAGCGATGAACAGGCAATTGATGTTTTAGTCGATGTTTTACGTGATAATGAAAAGCGCAAGATGACTACTGCTATCATTACGAAGGATTTGACTGGTGCTAAATTTGTCCATGAAAAGTTGAGCGAAAAAGGTGAAAAATCCACTTTGATTGCGACGGCTAACCAGCGTTTAGTTGATGGCACCTTGGTTATTCCATCATATTTGGCTAAAGGACTAGAGTTTGATGCTGTAGTTATGTGGGGCGCAAATAAAAAGAATTATCATCAATTAGATGAAACGCAACTTGTTTACACGATTACATCTCGTGCTATGTACAAGTTAGACGTGATTTACACTGGTGAAAAGAGTCCGCTTTTAGATGTGGATCCAGTTACTTATGAAGAAAAGTAATTAATAGATAATTGACAAATACTAATTAATCTTATAAGATTTATAGCAATATTAAAAACAACTTAGAACAGAAGCAGTAAGGCTAGCTGCGGTAATAGAGAGTTTCTGATGGTGGAAATGAAACACGAGCTAATCCGAAGTCACATCTGTGAGTTGATTTTCTGAATTGAGTAGGAAGACCCGGGATAGCCCGTTATAGCTAAAGGTTGATTATTAACTTATTGAGGCAGGTTATGTGAATAGCCTGTGAATATGAGGTGGAATCGCGATTTCATTCGCCCTCGTAGCCAATTGGCTATGGGGGGTTTTTTTTAAGATAATCAACCTAGTGAGGCATTTTGCGTGAGCAGATGCGAAGATGAGGTGGAAACACGATCAGTTCGTCCTCTTAGGTTAGTCCTAAGAGGGCTTTTTTATTAGAAAAATGCAGGTGAGGATATGTCATTAAAATATATTGGAGAAATTTTACCAGCCCTTTTTAACGGCGCAACGATGACGCTTAGTATTTTCTTTTGGACTATTATTTTGGCAACGCCGCTCGGAATCTTAGTTTCACTTGGAGAAATGAGCAAAATTAAGCCAATTAAATGGCTAGTTAATTTTTACGTTTGGATTATGCGGGGGACACCACTATTATTGCAATTGATTTTTGTATTTTATGGTTTACCAATTATCCATATTGTATTTCCACGTTATCAGGCAGCGCTTCTTGCCTTTGTGTTAAATTATGCTGCATATTTTGCGGAAATCTTCCGGGGTGGTTTTCAATCAATTGATAAAGGACAATTTGAAGCCGCAAAAGTGTTACGCTTGAATCGCTGGCAAACAATGACCAAGATTGTCATTCCCCAGGTAATCAAAATTGTCTTACCTTCAATTGGTAACGAAGTGATCAACTTGGTTAAGGACTCATCACTTGTTTATGTGATCGGCTTAGGCGATTTACTTCGAGCAGGTAATGTAGCAATGGCGCGTGATGTAACGCTGATACCATTAGTTTTAGTAGGCGTAATTTATCTACTTTTAATTAGTATTTGTGCTTTTGTTTTGAAAAAGTTGGAAAAGCACTTCTCTTATTACAGATAGTGACAGGTGGATTAAATGTTAGAAGTAAAAAACTTATACAAAGAATTTAAGAATCGACCAATTTTAAAAGATATCTCTTTTACTCTAAAAGATGGGGAAATCATGACCATTGTTGGTCCATCTGGTGCGGGGAAAACCACGCTTCTTAGAATTATTGCCGGTCTTGAAACCAAGGATAGCGGCGAAATTTTAATTGATGGTCAAGCTTATGATTCAGGTAAAGTTGGCGTGGTATTTCAGGATTATAATCTTTTCCCTAACTTGAATGTGTTGCAAAATATTACCCTGGCACCGACGATGGTACTTAAGGAGAGCAAGGAAGAAGCTAATAAGAAGGCTTATGAATTGCTTAATCGTTTGCAAATGAATGGCCGTGAGAAGCAATATCCTTATGAATTGTCTGGTGGACAAAAGCAGCGTGTCGCCATTGCACGGGCCTTGGCAATGAAGCCACGGATTCTCTGTTATGATGAACCAACATCAGCGCTTGATCCTAATTTGCGCAAAGAGGTTGAGAGGATGATCTTAGGTCTGAAAAAATCCGGGTTAACGCAATTAATTATTACGCACGACTTGCAGTTTGCAGAGAATGTGGCAGATCAGATGTTAAAGGTTCAACCATTAAGTGAGGGATAAGCTCATGAAAAAATGGATAATAGCAATTATTGGAATTCTAGTACTGACTTTAACTGGATGCGCTAAGTCCAATAATGCTGATACGTGGCAAACAATGGAAAAGAATAAGCAAGTGGTCATCGGTTTAGATGATAGCTTTGTGCCAATGGGATTTGAGAAGAAAAATGGCCAACTTACAGGTTACGATATTGATTTAGCAAGAGCCGTTTTTAAGGAGTATGGCATTAAAGTTAGTTTTCAAACGATCGACTGGTCGATGAACGTAACGGAACTGCGTAACGGCACTATTGATTTGATTTGGAACGGCTACAGTATTACGCCTGAGCGCAAGAAGAAGGTTGCTTTTAGTCGTCCATATTTGCGTAATCGTCAAGTTTTGGTTGTAAAGAAAAATAGCGGCATCGACAATTTTGCGCAGATGAAGAAGTATGAATTGGGGATGCAAACTGGTTCAACCGCGGAGCAGTGGTATGAGACTAAGCAGAATGTCTTGCATGCTAAAAAAACAATTTTGTACGATACAATTTCTAATTCATTCTTAGATTTAAATTCAGGTCGTATCCAAGGAATCTTGCTTGATGAAGTTTACGCCGATTACTACATTGCACACATGGCTAAGAGTAGCGAGTATAAGGTGATACAAAATGACCGTGTACCTATGGATCTGTTTGCGGTCGGGATGCGTAAAGATGATAAGACTTTGCAAAAAAAGCTCAACGAGGGCTTGGCTAGATTGCAGAAAAATGGTAAGTTAAGACAAATTAATGAGGAATGGTTTGGTAAAGATAGTAATTATTTAGGAAAGTAACGATGAATAATAATTTTTCTTTTAAAAAGATTGATGAAATGACGAGCAGAGAAATGTTTGCCGTAGCTCGCCTGCGTAATGAAACTTTTGTAGCAGAACAAAAAATTACATTGCCAGATTTAGATGATCAAGATTTAACAGCAGTTCAATTTTTTTTGCTAAATGAAAAACAGACGGATGCCCTTGCAACATGTCGTCTGTTTGTGGAAAAAGATAAATGGATGCTGGGCCGCGTTGCAGTTTCAAAGAAAAGTCGCGGCCAAAGCTTAGGTAAGAAAATGCTGCTAGCTGTGCATAATTATTTAAAAGAGCAAAATGCCTCAGCCTTGTATTGTCATGCTCAAATGCATGTTAAGCCATTCTATGAAAAATTAGGTTATCAAACATGCGGCGAGCCATTTGATGAGGGCGGCGTTGAGCATATTATGATGAAGAAGAGCTTGAGTTAATCAAGTTCTTTTTTGATTGCTGGCATAATTTGGTTAACTAAAAATTCGTTGCCTTTGTCTGTTAGATGCTGTCCATCTTTTTGATAGTATGTCGAAATGGCCTTGAGCTTTCTAAAGGCGGGTAAGATATCCACAAATTGTGCACTGTGCTTTTCTGCAACCTTTTTAGCAATGCCGTTGAAAAGATCTAATCTTTCATCTCCGTAAAATTGGTTAATTTCACTGTTGGTAGGATCAGGATAACAGAGGCCAACAACTATGGCTTTGCCTACTTGGGTGAGAACTTCATTTAGATTGCGCTCATAACTTTCTGGGCGAATTCCCCAGCCGGTTGCGGCATCATTATTACCGTATTCAACTACAACTAAATCTCTTTTTTGAGGAATTAAATGCAAATAATCTATTGCTTCAACGGTAGTGGCACCACTTTTAGAGATGTTTTCCACCTGTGCATAATCTTTTAACTCTTTTTGAAATAGATTAGTAACTAAATCTGTGTCTTGACCATCGCGAAAGCCGTTAAAGATAGAATCACCGAATAAAATTATTTTTTTCATAATTTAATGCCTTTCAATTATAATAAGTAAGTGTATGTAAAAGAAAAAATGGATAATAGCAATGAAAAATTATACGAGTTTTGAAAGAAATGAATGGGCTAAACTAGCTCCAAAAAATAAAGTAAATATTACTAAAGAAGAATTAACACAAATCAAGTCACTAGGCGATGTAGTCGATTTGACCGATGTGCATGAAATTTATACTAGCCTAATTAGCTATCTACATTTAGTTTATCAGGATAAACAACAAGCGCGCCAAGCTCAGATTAGATTTTTGCATAAATCTTTTGAACCAGCACCGTTTATCATCGGTATTTCAGGTTCGGTAGCTGTAGGAAAGTCGACTACGGCGCGTCTTTTGCAGCTACTTTTGCAAAGAACTTATCCCAATCTCAAAGTACATTTAATGACCACGGATGGTTTTATTTATCCAAATAAAGAATTGGAGCGTAAGGGATTAATGTCACGCAAGGGATTCCCTGAAAGCTATAATATGGCCTTATTAAGTGACTTTTTGTGGGATGTTTTAAGTGGTAAAAAGGATATTGTTTACCCACTTTATTCACAAGAATTGAGCGATATTGTTCCTGGAAAATATGGTCATGTTAAGAACCCAGATATTTTAATTATTGAAGGGATCAATACTCTACAACTACCGGAAAGTGGACAAGTTGTGACTAGTGACTTTTTTGATTTTTCAATTTATATCGATGCGGAAGAAGATTTAATTGAAAAATGGTATATGCAACGATTCCAAAAAGTATTGAAATTGAATAAAAACAAGCCTGATAATTTTTATTATCAAATGGCTAATGGACCGCTAGATCAAGCGATGCAGTTTGCCGAAGAAGTATGGCAAATGGTCAATTTAGTAAACCTTCGTGAATACATTGCTCCAACTAAAGAACGTGCAAGCCTAATTTTGCATAAGACTGATGGACATTTAATTGACAAGATTTATTTGAGACATATTTAGTTTGTTATAATCTATGTGTAGATAAGGAGAATTTTATGCAAGCAATTAATTTGAAAAAAGGCATGATTTTTAGTCAAGATGGTAAGTTAATTAAGGTTTTAAAGGCTAACCACCATAAGCCAGGTAAGGGTAACACCGTTATGCAAATGGATTTGCGTGACGTTAAGAGCGGTGCTGTTGTCCACAAGACTATGCGTCCAACTGAAAAAGTAGATTTAGTTGATATCACTAAGAGAACTGCACAATACCTCTATGGTGAAGGCGATGTTTATACCTTTATGGATACTGAAACTTATGATCAATACGAAGTTTCTGCTGACCAATTAGGTGATGATGTTAAGTTTTTAATGCCTAACATCATGGTAGATATGGAATTCACTGGTGACAACAAGATTATCGGTATTGAATTGCCATCAACTGTTGAAATGACTGTTAAGGAAACTCAACCAGAAATTAAGGGTGCTACTGTTGCTGGTGGTGGTAAGCCAGCTACAATGGAAACAGGTTTGGTTGTTCAAGTTCCTGACTTCATTAAGGAAGGCGAGAAGTTGATTATCGGTACTGAAAATGGTGATTACAAGTCACGTGCCGACAGTCAACCGAGATAAAAATAGGCAGAAAAAAAGCTCTCGAAAGAGAGCTTTTTATTTTGCACTTTATTGTTTCCAAGCGGCATCAAATTTTTGCTTACCGTTGTCAATTTGGCTGTTAACATTTTGACCTTTTTGAGCTGCGGATAAGATGTTTTGCATAATGCTGTTTAATTGGTTGTAGGCAGCATTAGAGTTCTGTTTAGCTGGAACACTGTAGAGGTGCTTCATTGCTGCTTTCAACTTAGTAGGCATCTTGATGTTCTTGTTATCAAGGAATTCCTTGTCGTCAAGTACGCCATTGTTAACTGGAATGTAACCAGTAGCATTTGCCCACTTAAGTTGTGAGGATTCAGAAGTTAAGAATTTCATGTACTTGAAGGCGGCAGCTCTTTGCATTGATGAAGCTTCTTTAAACATGTAGATGTCAGTACCTTGTTGCATGGTGTATTTGCCAGGACGAGGAGCAACATCGTAAGTAAACTTGTTGCCAACACCTTGTTTTACAAAGCCTTCACCTGCAGAAGTACCGATGAACATTGCGACTTTTTCGTTAGCAAATGGACCAGATAAGTAGTGTTCAGAACCAGCTACACGGAAGTAGCCTTTCTTTACACCTTATGCATAGTAATTGATAACTTTCTTTGAAGCAGCACCAGTGAAATTAATCTTGTCGGTAAAGTTAATGCCTTCATCCTTCATGCCAAGAGTGTAGTAGTTAGCTAATGAATCAAGGCCAGCACCAACTACCTTGTGGTTACTCTTCTTGTAGATAGTTTCAGAAACTTGTTTGAGTTCCTCCATTGTTGTAGGAACTTTTTTAATGCCATATTTCTTGAACATAGTCTTGTTGTAAGTCAAAGATTCGATAGATTTGTTAAATGGAATACCATATTGGGTACCTTTAATTTAGGCACCATCTAACAATTCAGTTCGAATATTAGAAGCTTTGGCGCTGCCCCAACCAACATTTTTATTGTTGATGTAAGGAGTTAAATCAACCAACATCTTGTTTTGAGCGGCATTATATAACCAGCCAGGGTAAGCTTGGGTAATTGTTGGCAAATTCTTAGGTGATTGCATAGTAGAATTGATCTTGCCTTGCAAATTAATGTAAGAGCCTTGGTTTTCCAGCTTGATCTTAATGTTAGGATTCTTCTTTTCAAAATCATTAGTTAATTGCTTAAGAGTATTTTCTTGAGCACCATGCATCCCGTGCCAAAATACTACAGTAGTCTTTTTAGTGATTTTAGATGGAATCTTAGCATCATTTGAAGATGAATTGTTTTTACCATTGGAACAAGCAGCTGTACCTACTAACGCAAGGCCGGCTACAGCAAAAGTGATTAATTTTTACCTAGTCTCATTAGTAATCCTCCGATAAATATTTTTATAAGCACTAGCTATTGTAGCGTATTAAATATTAACTACAATATCTTGCATTTTGATAAAAACGTGTTATGGAGGTGAGGATGTCAATTTAGATTGTATATAACAAAAGCTGATTACAATGCTAGGTTGCAATCAGCTAAAAATTTTTTAAATAATATTTTTGTTTAAAGCATCGATTTTTAATTCGCGTTTTTGATTATTATAAATTAGATTGATTTTCCAAATAGCCTTGCCGTCTTCATCGGTTAATTCCCAAAGAATTGGGGTGGCACCGCGTAATTCTCTGAGTGCAACGGCATTGGCCTCTTGCCGAGAAATGGTCTTTTTAAGATTTAATGCTTCTTCTTTGTTGTAATCGTAATCTAAAAGCTGAGTAGATTGTCCCATGATTTTGTTATTGGTTGCATCGAGCTGAATAGTGCAATCTTTTATGGAATCAAAACCAACAATGGTGTAAACATAAGTATCATTTTTTAAGGCTAAAGTAATGGATTTAATCTCGGCGTTTGAATACAAGGATTTGAATTTTTGGATTGCGGAAACTTGACTCATTCTAATTTGGGGCAATTTGTTGCTAGAATAGTTTACATTTTTTGGTAAAACATTCTTAGTGGTTATTGAAAAATTGATAGGCTTTTGTGGTTGTTGCTTGATCCAGAAAATGGTCGAAAATACACCGATTAAAATTCCTGTAACGCCAATTAAAACGGGTTTGATAAATTTCTTCATAATAGTCCTCTGTTGTGTAGTTTTGTTGAATTTATCTAAATTATAAACTATATAATCTAAAAGTGACATAGCGTTACTGTTTGCTTAAAAATTTATTATGTCTTTTGTTGTTATTTTGTAATGTTTATTTTATTGTTGCATTTGCAACAATAATTAATATAATATTCTTAAGGTGAAAAAATGGAAGAAGATATTTTAAGACGAATCGGAACGATTGCCCGTGCTCTGGATTCAATTGCTAATGTTGAGTTTAAGGAGATTGAGCTCAATCGTGGTCAGTATTTGTATTTGACTAGAATTAAGGAAAATCCGGGGATTATTGCTAATCATTTAGCTGAGTTGTTGAGTGTTGATCGTACGACCACTGCTAGAGCTATTCAAAAGCTTGAAAAAAACAGTCTGATTGAAAAGAAGAATGATCAGAAAAATAGAAAGATCAAGCATTTGTTTGTCACGGATAAAGGCGAGAAGTTAGCGCAGAAAATTGAGCAGGAGAATGCCTATTCAAATGAGTTGGCTTTAACAGGATTAGATTCAGTACAGAGAGCGGAATTAACTGCCTTACTGCAGATAGTAGAAAAGAATGTCAGTGCCAATTGGTATTTTGTTAAAAACGGCGGAAAGAGGGAATATTAATGGATTACACAATTAAGTCTATAACAACTAATGATGTGGAGAAGTTGCAAGAAGTATCACGTGAGACTTTCAAGGATACTTTTGATGACTATACTGCTCCAGATGATATGAAGCGATTTTTGAAAGAAGATTATGAAACCAGCAAGTTGATTAAGGAAATAGAAAATCCGAATAGTCGCTTCTTTTTCTTGATGGTGGGCGATGAAGTAGCAGGCTACTTGAAGATTAATGTAGGGGATGCGCAAACTGAGCATTTAAAAGAAAATGCTTTAGAAGTGGAACGCATTTACTTATTGCCAAGTTTTCAACATAAAGGATTAGGTAATGTGTTGCTAGATTATGCAGAAGATACGGCAAGAAAAGAGGGCTATGATTATATGTGGCTTGGCGTTTACGAAAAGAATATTAATGCCCAACATTTCTACAAGCATCATGGTTTTGAAAAGGTAAGCGAGCATACTTTTCAAGTTGGCAGCGATCCACAAACTGACTGGTTATTACTTAAAAAATTGTAATAGAAAAGAGGTCCAATTTGGACCTCTTTTTTAGTCGTTATCATCGCCATGATCGCGATCAGTTCTCACAACGTCTTTGCTAGTGGCATTAATCTTAACTTCAGTTGACTTAGTGCCATCGCTTACTTCAACATCCCAGTAAGCCTTGCCATCGTCTTCATCGAGTTCAAGATTCCATTCTTTACTTACGCCGTTAGCATGTTTTTCCGCAATCTTAGTTGCTTCATCACGGCTGATTACGCTATCAAGATCAAGCGCTTTTTGGTGACGATCGTCTAAGTCAAGCTTTTCAGAATGTGAATGTAACAACTTGCCAGTATCGGCGTTAATTGTTGCAGTATATTCATTAGTCTTGTCAAAACCGTCGATTTCATAAACGTAGGTACCGTTTTCTTGCTTCAAATCAATACTCTTAATTTTCTTGTTAGGGTATTTTTCATTGAATTTGTTTAAAGCTTCGCTTTGACTGAGATCAATTTTAGTTCTCTTAAGCTTGGTTTCGTTTTGCTTAACTGTCTTCTTAGTATTCTTCTTTGACTTTTCAACCTTAGAAGATTGGGTTGATTCACTGTGATCATTGTTGCTACATGCAACAGTACCAACAGCTAAAGCGCCAATTAAGGCAGCACCAGCGGTGAGTTTAGTTAATTTATTCATACACATTTCTCCTGACACATTTACATCAATATCATTTTCTATATCATGATATTAATTATACGCGCTTACGAGAAATAAGTATAGATAAAAATGACATATTGTCACTGATTTATGTATTTCTTAATGAAATTAAGGGATTGCTTATTGATATTAGATAATGCCGTAGCCGCGAACTGGATTAGAAGAACATTCGTTGAAGTTATATTCAGCAAGTTTTTCAAATTCAGTATTACCATCGATGATCGTGGTTACGCCTTGAGCGATCATCAGATTCATTTTCTTCTCTTTTTCAGGATGCTCAGTAAATGGCACCAAGATTACCGGCTTGTGCATGGCACGCATGAAGCCAATCTCAAAGGCAGAACCATCATCCAATTGATCCATATCATATAAAAATACGCCGCAAGTGGCATTTGAAATACCAGTTAAATCATTTTGGTAAGTCGCATCCCGCCAAACCATGCTTCTGATACCGCCGATTTCAGGATTCTTTTCGTCCGGATCGGTGAAACCATCATCAAAGGGGAAGAAGACATGCGCGATGCTTGGATTCTTTGCTAACAACTCTTTTGCCTTGGCTGCTCTTTCTCTTTGAGCATCGCTGTAAAATGGTGAACCTAAATAAATTTTTCCTGTTGGAACTACTGCTTTCATAATTTTTCTCCATCATAGTTAATTTAAAAATTAGTTTGATTTTAGCACATTTAGATTAAAGAAAATAATCGCTTTTTCTCCGCATTTGAGCAAAAGGCGGCAGTAACCGCGTTTAAATAGAGTTGTTTTTCGTCGGCTCGAGTTAACCCCGTCTTTTCTTCTAACAGTTGGTATTCATGGGGTAAGTCGATGTTAGAAACGGTCATGTCATCAGAATTGAGCGTGACGTTAACGCCCTGATTGAGCAACTTTTTAACAGGGTAGTGGTCAATTTGATCAAATACTTTAGTATTCAAATTTGAGGTAGCGCAACATTCTAACGTGATCTTGTTTTGGATGAGCTCTGCTACTAGCTGCGTATCTTCAATGCAGCGGATGCCGTGGCCGATGCGCCTGGCTCCTAAATCTAACGCTTGGTAAATCGACTCTGGGCCCATCGCTTCGCCTGCATGAATGGTGAAAGGAATGCTGTTTTGACTAGCAAGATTAAACAAAGAAGTATAATTGCTGATGGCAAAGGTGGGCGTTTCGGCTCCAGCTAGATCTAAGCCACTGACGCCACGGTCCAGAAAATGCTTAGCTACAGTGATCGTTTCTAGGTTCTGGTCATAATTATGAGGTAGTCGCATCAGGCACAGCAGCAGATTAGCATGTAGCTCTGGCTGACTAGAGGAATGCATTTTTTGCCAATTAAAAAACTGGTTTAAGCCGCTAATCGCTGCGCGCACTACTTCCTCTTGAGTCAGACCTTGCTCAGTATGAAGCTGGGGCGCAAAACGAATCTCGACGTAAACCAGTCCCTGTTTCTTTATTTTTTTAGCAAACTAAATACAATCAGTTGCAGATCAGCTGCCGTTTGCATTAAATGAACGGGAAAAGCAAATTTCTCCAGAAATTCATTTAAATCACGGCAGTCAGGACCCACCGATAGTTTTTGCCGCAGAATTTGATCATCAATAGTAGGCAGACCATGGATGGTCATTAACTCTTTGATAGTGGTAAATGGTACGGAACCATCTAGGTGAAGGTGTAAATCAATCAGTTTCCTCATATTGTCATCCCCTTAAATATGTTAAATTGTTCTAATTCTAGCATATTAGGGAGAAAAAAGAAGCCCAAATTGGACTTCTTTTCAATCTTTATTCACCTTTAAAAGTGCCGTTTTCAACTTCACGAATGAAGTCAGCTAAGTGCTTGTAGTATACGTCTGGGTTATCAACCATGTGGTGGTGACCACCATCTGGAGTAGTAACCAAGCGTGAGTTAGGAATTTCCTTTTGCATAATCTTAGCAGTAGAAATCGGCATAGTTTCATTTTCACCAAAGGTAAGCAAAGTAGGAACCTTGATGTTCTTCAATTGATCTCTGAAGTGCCAGTCCTTCAACTTACCAGTGATGACAAATTCGTTATCACCTTGGAATGCGTGGTAAACAGCACTACCGCCGATATCCTTCAAGTGGTAAAGCTTAGAAGGTTGCTTACGGTCAACGAAGTTAATGTTCAAGATTTGGACATCATCTTGGTAACGTTGGTTGTCGTAGTCATTGTTCTTTTCGCATTCATGCATAAAGTCGATTTCAGTCTGTGGAAGAATTTCTTGTCTTCTTCTATTAACTGAAGCAACGTATTCATCGATTTCGTCAACCATGGATGAAATGATGGCACCCTTTAAATGTTGACCATATTTAACTGCGTATTCTTGAACAAGAAGTCCACCCCAGCTTTGACCAATTAAATAAAAGTTATCGAGGCCAAGCTTTTCACGGACTTCGTCAACTTCGTCTAAGAAGTATTCGTAAGTCAAATATTTTTTAGCGATTTCAGGATCAGAATAATCAGGTTGATCTGAATAAAGAGAACCCAATTGATCGTACATGGTAACTTGAACGTTAAGACCTTGCTTCTTCAATTGTTCAGCAGTGTCTTCCCAGTATTCGTGGTTGCCGCCAGGACCGCCGTGAAGAGCTAATAAATGAATATCACCTTCACCTTGAGTGTTGGTCCATAAGTGATAACCGTTGTCTAAAGTAATAATTTTAGTACCAGTTTTCATAGAATTTCCTTTCAGTCTTTATTAAAAATAGAATGTATTACATTAATTATCGTATCAGATTGAGAAAAAGACAAGTATGCGGGTATAATGGTTCAAGTATATAAAAAAGGAGAGTTTATGAGTCTTAAATACGCTAAGAAAAGCCAACTAATTAGTTTTACCATTTTGGCTGCAATTAAAGCCTGCAATATTGTCTTTGTAGCTTACATGATCCAAATCATGTTGAATGTGGCTTCATCTGGTTCACATGATTACATGCATTTGATTAGACTGGCTTTATTGACTGCTCTAGGACAAATGTGCTTCATGGCCAGCAACTTTGTTTATGAAACAGTTAAAATGGGAATCATTCGTGATGTCAACATGACTTTGAAGAGAGCTAACCTGCGCTATCTGGTTGATCAGGGGGATCCAGATATTAAGAGTGGCTTGTCACTGATGACCAACGATTTGAAGCAAATTGAAACTAATCGTGTTACTGCTCAATTAGATATGATTTTTCAAGGACTATCATTTTTTGGTGCGATTAGTTTTGCATTTTATAGTTCTTGGCAAATGACTTTAGTATTTTTAGTAGCGACAATTGCACCAGCGTTAGTGCAAATGATTACCAGTCCAATTATTACTAAAAAATCCAAGATCTGGGCTAAAACTAATGCCAATTATACACAGCACGTATCTGATTCATTGAATGGTGCGCAAGCTACTAAGCTTTATAACGTGCGAACAAATATTGTAACGCGTGCCGCAAACGCTGCCCAACAAATGGAAAATGCGTTAAGAAATATGACTTTGACGCAGGCATGGGCACTGGAGTTGATTTATTCAGCTGCGGAACTTTTTTGTTTTATTATTCCATGTACTGTTGGTGGAATATTGATGATGCAAGGCAACTTAAAGGTTGGTACCTTGGTTATGATGGTCGACTTGGCGATGAACTTTATCACGCCAGTCGTAACGCTGTTTAATGAATTTAATCAGGTTAAATCAACAGTGCCGATGTGGGAAAAGACGCAAACGGCTTTGCAGCACGTGATGAAAGATGATAAGCAAAAGATCAGTCATTTTGAAGGCATGGAAGTTGCGGATTTATCTTATGTTACTAATAGCGATCATAAGCGTATTTTTGACGGTGTAAGCTTGCAGATTAAGCCTGGCGAAAAGGTCTTGCTCATGGCCCCAAGTGGTTGGGGCAAAACGACCTTGTTGCGATTGCTTCTTGGATTAAAGAAGCCGCAAGGTGGTAAGATTTTGCTTAATAATAAGAACGTAACGGGTAATTGGGATGCAGCCCATAACTATTATTCTTATGTCAATCAAAAGCCGTTTATGTTTGATGATACACTTCGCTTTAACATCACATTGGGAAGACAAGTTAGTGATGAGCAATTGAAGCAAGTAATTAATGAAGCAGGACTTGATGAACTGGTGAAAGAACAAGGCTTAGACAAACAAGTCGGTGAAAACGGTAGTGAACTTTCAGGTGGTCAAATTCAAAGAGTAGAAATTGCACGTGCGCTGCTTTCTGGCAGACCAATCTTACTGGCTGATGAAGCAACGAGTGCGCTTGATCCTAAGCTGTCACTTGATATTCACAAGACCTTGCTTAAAAATCCTAAGGTAGCTGTACTTGAGGTGGCTCACAAGATATCACCAGAAGAAAAGGCTATGTTTGATGTAATTATTCATTTGGATAAGCATACAGTTGAAACTAAGATGTAAGGGGTGTTAATCCCTTATTTTTATGTAAATATTTATATAATTTAATATATGATATTCACACAAAGAATATTCCTATAAATGATATCTTTTATTGAAATGTAACCACTTCCACTATATAATCAAAGTAACAATGATAATTCTTTTAGGGGGATGAAATTATGGCTGAGCCCAAATGGTTACACAATATGAATTCTGATGAATATTTAAGAGAAGACTTTGAAGCAAAAGGAAAGTCTAGGTATACAGTTGAAGGTATCGATAAAAATGATCCTGACTGGTTAGACAAGGCTGCTAAGAAGGTTCACGCTGCAGAAGGTGATGACTATGTTAAGCTTGATTCAGGTCTTTTGACAGTAAATCAATTGAATTGGATGCTTCGTAATACGATTGGTGAAATGACCTTTGTTGACGATAATAATCAATTCTTGTGGTACAACCGTCCAGTCAATCCAAATGCAAAGATGAAAGCTAAGCGTACTCCTGATCAAGTTGGGGATAACATGGGTGCAGTTCACCCAGATGTACGTGACGTTATTCCTAATGCTAAGAAGGTTGTTCATGCATTGCGTGAAAAGCAAGATGGTCACGATGATGTTTATATGCCCGTGCCAACCGGTAACTTAAAGCAGTTGGTTTTGCACTACTATAAGCGTGTGGAAGATGATAACGGCAACTATGCTGGTATTTATGAATGGGTACAAGATTTGTATCCATTAGTTAAGTACTTCTGTGAAACTACTGGTCAAAAATTGGTAGTTGATGATGACGCAACAACTGGTGCAACTTATCGTAGAAATTCTGATCCAGATGCAGTCAGTGGTGCTTCTACTAAGGCTGAAAAGGTAGAAAAAACTAAAAAAACAGAAGAACCAGATACTACAACAGGTGCTTCACAACATTAATATTTATCAATAGAAAAACTCATCAATTGACTCAATTTTAGAATCATTGATGAGTTTTTTGTTAATTAATAGGATTGATTTCTTTTACTGCAATCATTATTTCTTCAGTAGTGTTATCGCTAGTGATGTCGTGCTGTGGATATGCAAAGTAAGGAACTATTTGATGATTTTCAGGAATATTTGAATCGATAATTTCTTTTAATCTTTTGTTGCTAATAAATATTGCAGCATTAGCTGGTGCAGAATAATATGCACCAACTTTATTACCATA
Organism: Lactobacillus gallinarum; assembly: GCF_002160635.1. Lineage (NCBI taxonomy): Bacteria > Bacillati > Bacillota > Bacilli > Lactobacillales > Lactobacillaceae > Lactobacillus > Lactobacillus gallinarum. The sequence goes on along the minus strand of NZ_NFKZ01000010.1, from coordinate 27,391 downwards.
GGGATCGTAATAATTAATCTCTAAACAGTTAGCTGAATTAATATTTTTAGTAATAGAAGAATTTTGTTCGCTTTTTAGCATATTAAAGCCTCCACTTTATTAATGCGGTTACATTTAAATCTATAGTAACAGTAATTTTTAGTTAATTTTTCTTGTTGATGAATGAGCCTAATGCCGTGATTGTTGCAGCAATACTTGCTAAAACAATGCCTGTAGTAATGAGGTTAGTCTTATCTTCACCAGTTTCTGGAAGTCCAACTTCTTTTGAGGTTTCAGTTACATTTTCATTTTCTACTTCTGCTTTCGGTTTAGTTGTTGTTTCACTAGATTTCTCGTTTACAGCAGTAGGAGTTACCATAAACTTGGAAGAAGTTACTTCTTTTTGATTTTTTTCGATTACATTTTCAGGAAGTGGAGCAATAGCTTCTTCTGTTGATTCTTCTCCAGCTGGTGTTTCATTTTCATCTGTACCATCTAGATCCGATACATCTACAGTTAATGGAGGAGTAAAATCTTCTGTATTGTCAGGAGTTTCCTCTGGTTTAGGTTGTGGAGCAGGAGTATCTGGAGTTGGATTTTCAGGCGCCGGCTCTGGTTCAGGTTCAGGTTTAGGCTCCGGCTTAGGCTTTTCAGGTTCTTCAAATTCTACGAATGGTGGTGTTAAGTCCCAACGGTCTGTTTCACCACTAACAGTAACTTTGTTACCAATAATATTACCGTCAATGTTAACAGCATTTGTAATATGAGCGTTGGTTGCTAGAATACTTCCCAAATGGTAGTCTCCAGCAAAATGTAATTTATTAACATCTGTACCGAAGTTCCAGAGCAATTTATTAAATTGATTTGGAGTTTCAGAAGAACCGCCAATATTATTACCATCAGCATATTCCAGTACAAGGTGAGTTTGAACTGTTAAATCTCCACCTTGAATATTAATTACATTTAAAATAATCATTGGAGCTTCAGCACCAGCAGGAATACCTTTGATCGTAATATTACGTTTGTCGCCTGAAAGGTGTGCGGCATCAATTGTTACATAAATAGGTTCCTTACTGTCGCCAGCATTCTTTATAGCCTCAGAAACATCGATCCAACTATTGTTGAGATCATTAAAATCGGCTTTAACTCCTTCGGTCTGTGCTTGACTAGCCCAGTTATCTGACTTTTGACTTAATTTATCTAGTTCGCCTTGAATATCAATTTTTTGATCGGCTTGAACAATGTGGTTATAAGAAATATCTACTTTTCTCCAGTCAGGTTTTTCTGCAGTTCCATAGTTAACTTCAATTGCTCCATCATTCTCAAATGAACGGTATTCAATGTCTGGTCCAAAGATGACTACTTTGTTGTCACCATCGATTTTGTTAAGTCCATTGAGATTGCCAACATAGTGGATATCACCGTTGGTTAAATTATTGGTTGCATTTGAATTGGTACCAAAATTTGTACCAGAAAGTTTATCTGCAGCAATATTACCTGCAATATGACCATTTTGGGTCACTTCATTACCGAAAATATGGAAGATACCAGCGATACCTAAAGGATGTTTATCTGCCAAATCTTTAATATGATTTGCCAATTCTTCCTTGGTCATTTCATTGATATTTGGTTTATCTTTTTTATTTGTACCTTCTTTAGAAGTATTAATATTATTATTTTGAGATACATTTTCTTCAGATTTTGAATTTATATCTTCAACTGGAGTAGTACTTTCAGCTTCTTCTGTTTGAATTGGTTGCTCAGTATTTTCAGAGTAATTAGCTGAAACTTCAGTATTATCAGTAGTTAAAGTGTTTGCTGTATTATTTTCTACAGGAACATTTTCTTCTACTACTGAAGTTGTATCACTTGTTACTTCATTTGAAGTTGTATCACTTGTTACTTCATTTGAAGTTGTATCACTTGTTACTTCATTTGAAGTTGTATCATCAGTCATTTCATTTTGAATTGCTTCAGAGGCTGCTGAGACAATTGGCGCACTAGGACCAGCTAGTATGCCGAAACTTAATAACACTGCAACAGCACCCTTAGCCAATTTGCGAATAGCAAATTGCGTTTTCTTTGTCTTGAACATTTTTAGTATCTCCGTAGCACATAATTAATATATTCTTTTTCTTTTTTGTATGCATTATATGACATAGTGTCACTTATGAAAATAAAAATAAAAGCGCTTTAAAAAAACTTAACAAATAAAAAATTATGGTACTAACGCAAATCAAAAAAATGTCAATCCTTGTATTTAATTTTGAGTCCACTATACTAGATAACGATGCTTTTAATAAAAAAAGCGGATAAGGCACAATATATAGTATTGTGAACCTAAAATAAAAAGGGAGTAGTTTGTTTATATGGAAAGACACGAGAATTATTTCGTTTGGCTATTTAATCAATTAAAGGGATGGCCAATACAAAATTATTGTTTATGGTTTTTTGCTTTTGGTTTTCAATTAGCATTACTTATTCAAGCTAAGGTTACCAGCGTAACTTTAATTACTTTTATTGGTACTTTATTAGGTACGCTTTGTGTATTGGCAATTAATGCTACTAAGGCAATTAATGGATGGTTAGGATTAGTATCAGCAGCTTGCTTTATTTATGCAGGTTGGTCAGCTAAGAATTATCTTTCCATCTTTGAACAAATTGCTTATATTGCAACTTTGGACTTACCAGTTATTTTGTCAGTAAAGTCATGGAATAATGATACTAAGAACCATTTGAGAAAATTTGGCTCAAAAGAATGGATCATCGCTATCGTTGGTACATTGGCTGTTTACTTAGTATCAGGCTTCTTAATTGGTAAGTTCACTAATGATCCACGTCCTTGGGTTGATGCTATCAGTTTTGCTATTTCACTTACTGCCGGTATCATGTGCTTCATGCGTTACAACAACCAATACTTCTGGTGGACTGCAAGTGGTATCTTTCAACTTGTTCTTTGGGGAATCACTTACGCACAAGGTGATGCCAACTTGGCTATGGCTATCAACTCATTGATTTATGTCATTAATGATGTTTTGGCATTTACCGTTTCACCTTGGTTTAACATGGGACGTCGTCATGCTGGGCTTAAAGAAATTTCCAAATAATAAGATTTAAAAAGCAGCGCAAAAAACGCTGCTTTTTTATTATGGTAGAATTAAACAAAAAAGTTGAAGAATAAGAAAATCAGGATGAAAAGCATGGCTTGAGCAAGAAGTACAAGCTGCAGGTTATAATGGAATCAATGATGTGTTCTTAGGTGAATACATCGATGGACAATTACGTTTGACCGGTTATTCTAAATAAGAAAAGAGATAAAGATGGCAGATTTTACTAAGGTAAAAGAATGGATTAAAGATGCGGATGCAGTGATCGTTACTGCAGGTAATGGCATGGCTAAAGAAGAAGGATTGGACATCTTAAGTGAAGAAAACTTCGATGACCAGTTTGGCAAAATTGCCGACAAATACGATGTGCATACAATTGGGGATGCCCTTGATAAGAAATTCGAATCTTGGAGTGAACAATGGAGTTTTTGGAGTGAATTGGTGAATGAATATTCTCTTCAATACGAACCTGGTGAAACGATGCAAGCTTTAAAGAAACTTTTGCAAGATAAGGAATACTTTATTGCAACTAGTACTTTTGCTCACTTTTTTGAAAATGCTGGTTTTAATGAGAATCACATTTTCAATGTCTTTGGCGATTGGACCAGAATGCAATGTTCTAGTGGTATTAACCATGGACAAAAAGATGATCGTGAAGTAGTCAAAAAATTTTTAGTGGGTGAAGGTGAAGTGCCAAAATGTGAAGATTGCAACAGTCCAATGGAGTTGCACATGCCGCTTAATGCTAACTTCTTCCCTGATACAGATGCTAATACTCGTTTTCGTTGGTTTTTAACTGGTAATGAAGACAAGAAAGTTGTAGTTTTAGAGCTTGGCGTCGATGAGACTAGTCCACAGCTTCTTGATCCAATGGTTAAATTGGTAGAACAATTTCCAAATTGGAAGTATGTAGCAGCTGATTTGGCTGATGAAGACATGCTAGATGATTTGAAGAAGAGATCAGCAGGCTTTGCAACTAGCTCGCGTGATATGTTGATGAATTTAACTAAATAGGGTGAACGATGAGTATTTACGTAAAAAACGGGGTTTTGCATGTAGATGGTGCACAAGATAAACTCCGGCAAAAGGGACAAGAAAAACCAGACTTTTTGTCTAATTACACAATGCTTGATATTGAAACAACTGGTCTTAGTCCTTTCCGTGATCGGATTACCGAACTTGGTGGGGTAAAAGTGAGAAATGGTCAAATTGTTGATCAATACACTAATTTAGTAAAATTCCCTAAAAATAATAAAGTTCCTGCTTTTATTACTAAATTAAACGGAATTACTGAAGAACAGTTAGTTAATGAGGGAATTCCTGCAGAACAGGCAATTAAGGAATTTCGTGAGTTTATCAGTGATGACATCATTATTGGTTATAATGTTAACTTTGACTTGAACTTCTTATATGATCTTAGTCAAAAGTACAACTTGCCAGTTTTAAATAATGATTATGTCGATGTGCTTCGCCTAGCAAGAGTATATTATCCGCGCCAGCATAATCGTTTGATTGACTGCATGCAGCGTGCGGGAATTGCTCAAGTAGAACAGCACCACGGCTTGGCAGATTCTCTTGATACAATTAAGGTGTATAACGACTTTAATCAGCATTTTACGGAGGATTTATTAGAGCAGGCAATTGGCAAAATTAAGAATGTCGATTTAACTGGGGATGAAGTTGATTGTTACCAACTTGGGTTCCGTAATCCTGTTCAAGATAAAAATATTGTTTTATCTGGTAATTTACACATGTATCAGCACGATGCGGAAAAAATGATTAACAATATGGGTGGTCAACTTGATCAAAATGTAGAAAATACTACGAATTATTTGATTATGGGTGATCATGATTTCTTTAGAAAAGATAATGATGACTTGAATAGAGCGCGTTTATTGATTAAAGATGGAGCTAAGATTAAGCGTTTATCAGAGAGTTTCTTTTTATCAATGCTTGATGATTGGGCTCGTAGTTAAAAGCTATCTTGAAAAAAGATGGCTTTTTTCTTTTGTTCTATTGCAAACTGATGTTTGAATTAGTATTATTTCTTAATAAATGGAGGATTTTTATGGCAAGAAGAAAACGTAAAAAACAGGGGACAGTTCTGTCATCAGTTATTGTTCTGATAGCAATCGCATGGGGACTTTTTACTAAAGCTGGCGGCGATCCAAGTGGTAGTCAATTTTTGAAAGATTTTACCGGCAATCATGATGAACAGCATGTAACCAATACGATTGGGGATGCTTCTAAAGCGAATAAGGCTTATGGCGGATTGTCTGATGTTGATTATAAAAAGTTAGCTAATTTGAATTTTAAGAGCGGAGATAAAGCTTTTACTGTAGTGAATCACAACCGCTCAACTTTAGTGAAAAATTCATGGAAGGTTAATCGTGTAATTTATTCTAATCTTGATTCACTTAACCGGACCTCTCGTCCTAACACTGCATTTTTAGAAAAGCGCAATGTGGCTAATGATAGTTTGAGAGTACGGCAATTTGTAGAGCCCACTGGCTGGCACTATAATCGTAGAAATGGCACACAAATTTATAATCGCGGCCACTTAATTGCTTATTCTGTTTCAGCTGGTATTGATCAAGATGGTAATTACAGTCCGCGTAATCAGTCAGGTGATCAGAATAACCCTAAGAATTTGTTTACTCAGTCTGCTTTTTCTAATCAAAAAATTCAGACAATTTTTGAAGCAAAGGTGCGTAAAGCATTACGTCAAAATAAGCGGGTAATTTACCAGGCAACCGCAATTTTTAGGGGCAATGAACTAATGGCACGAGGGGTAAATCTACAAGCTGTTTCTACTGATGGCTCATTAAATTTCAATGTTTATCTTTATAACGTGCAACCTGGCTATGAATTCAACTATAATAATGGCAGGGCTAAAGTTAATCAACAAATTCAGGTTAATGAATAGCAAAATTTGAATATAGATTAAAAAAGGAAGTACATGCATGAAAAAAGATAACTGTACCGCGATGCTTGTTGGTAAAGATGCTTCAATTGATGGCTCAACTATGATTGCTCGTGACGAAGATGGTTACGGCGGCATCAATGAAAAGCTTTTTGTTGTCAACAAAGCACGCCACTATGATGAAGACTACGTTTCAAAATACAACGGCTTTAAGATGCATCTTGAAGGTGATGGCTGCAAGTGGACTGCTGCTCCAACTGCAGACGGTTCAGAAGGTCGTTGGGATGAACAAGGTATTAACGAATATAACGTTGCCATGTCAGCTACCGAAACTGAAGCAACTAATGCACGTTGCTTAGGCCATGACCCACTCGTTGAAGATGGTATTAATGAAGATTCAATGGTTTATATCACCTTGCCATTTGTTAAGACTGCGCGTGAAGGGGTATTACGCTTAGGCCGTTTAATTGAAAAATATGGTACTGGTGAAACTAACGGAATTGCTTTTTCAGATAATAAAGAAGTTTGGTACCTTGAAACTGGTGCAGGTCACCAATGGGTAGCTGCTCGTGTGCCAGATGATTCTTACGCAATTTGTCCTAACATTATGGTGATTCAACACGTTGATTTTGATGATCCAGACAACTTTATGTATTCAGAAGGTATTCAAGAATTCGTTGAGAAGAATCATTTGAATAATAGTACTGATGGCAGTTTCTCATTTAGAGATATTTTTGGCACTAAGGATGAAGCTGATGCTTTCTACAACACCCCAAGAACCTGGTATGGTCAAAAGTTGTTTAATCCAAGCATTGAACAAGATCCAACTAGCCAAGAAATGCCATTTACTCGTGTACCTGAAAAGAAGATTGGCGTTGAAGATGTACAAAGATTTTTGACTAGTCACTACAACGGCACCCCATATGATCCAATGGATACCTTCTCATCTGGCACAGAAAAAGAACAAAAGATGTTCCGTTCTATTGCCTTAGATAGAAACCAAGAATCAAGCATTTTGCAAATCAGAAACGATGTTCCAGCTAAGATGGCCGCTATTCAATGGATCAACATGGGCTTTTACGCATACTCACCATACGTTCCTTTCTACACCAACATCGAAGATACGCCACTTAACTACAAGGTTGCTGATCACATGGTTGATCCAGACAGCAGTGCTTACTGGCTTTACAAGACTTTGCAAGTAATCGTTGAACCACGTTACCACCAATACATTTATGAAGTAAATGCTTACCGTGACGATTGCCAAAGTTATGCTATTAGCCGTGTTGACGCTATTGATGAAAAAGCTAAAGATCTTGAAGATACAGAATTGATCAAGTACTTGACTAATGCCAATGATGAGACTGCTGGTGTGATTACCAAGAAGACTAAGAAGTTAATGAGTGATTTGGTAAGACAAGCATTAAACAGCTCTAAATATCAATTCGAACGCGGAGATAATTTATAAAAAAAGGTCATGTTCAACCATGACCTTTTTTGGTGCGTACCACAACATTTAGAAAACGCGAACAAAAAATAAAATATTATAACGCGAAGGCTTGAATACGAACAAAATCCGAATACTGAGAGAAATTTATTTCATCAACACTGAGAAACCACGAATTTTTTAACTGAATCATTTGTGCTTTTTGCCCTTTTAGCTTAGAATTAATAGAGAAATTTATAAACTTAAATCAATATATAGTGGTGTGTGAAACTTATGAATGATGATAAATTTGTTGAAGTAAAGAACCTTAAAAAGGTTTACGACAATGGTCACGAAGCAATCAAGGACGTTAGCTTCTCAGTTAAGAAAGGCGACCTTGTTTGTTTACTTGGACCATCTGGTTGTGGTAAGACAACCATTTTGAACATGCTTGCAGGATTACTTAATCCTACTAGTGGAGATATCCTTTTTGATGGAAAGTCTGTTGTTAACGTAGCTCCAAAAGATCGACAAATCGGTTATGTTTTCCAGAACTACGCTTTATATCCACACATGACAGTACTGCAAAACGTAATGTTTCCTTTAACTGTAGGTAAACAAAAGATGCCTAAGGATAAGGCTAAGGAAATTGCGGAAAAGTACATGAAGACTACCCAAATTATGGAATTAGCTGATCAAAAGCCAGGTAACTTATCCGGTGGCCAACAACAGCGTGTTGCTATTGCACGTGCTTTGGTACAACAACCTAAGATTTTGCTCATGGACGAACCATTGAGTAACCTTGATGCACGTCTTCGTTTGAAGATTCGTGAAGAAATCCGTAACTTGGTTAAGAAAGTGGGCATCACTACTTTATTTGTTACCCACGACCAAGAAGAAGCCCTATCCATTGGTGATAAAATCATCCTCTTCAACAATGGTGTGATCCAACAAGACGATATGGGTCAAAACTTCTACCTTGAACCAAATAACTACTTCGTTGCTAACTTCGTTGGTAACCCAGTAATCGATAACTTCAAGGTTAATGTAAAAGACGGCAAGATTACCGGCTCAGACTTTGAAATTAATGTAGATGATTTAGATAAAAGTCGCTTCAAGCGTGACTTGACTGATGGCGAATACACATTATCTGTTCGCCCTGAAAATATTTTGCCAGCCAAAACTGGTCATGTTTCAGCTAAGATAGACGACGTTGAATTGATCGGCCGTGAACGTATTTTGAAATTTACTCATGATGGCGTTCAAGCTCGTTCACTTGTTGACCTTGAAACCCAAATTAAGAGGGGAGACAACGTTAACTTAAAGATGCGCCTTGATCGCGTATTCCTCTTTACTAAGGAAGGAGAGCGTGTCTACTAATGAGGAGCAATCAAAAGAAGGCTTGGCTTTTTTTAGCGCCAACAATCATTTTTGTTACTTTCTTTAGTATTTACCCAATTTTACGGGCATTTGTAATGAGTTTCCAAAGCGGTCCATTAATCAATTTGAACTGGACTGGCTTTAGCAACTATCAATACATCTTTAGTGATCCCGAATTTTGGCGCGCAATTAGAAACACCATTCTTTATGCGCTAATTTCGGTGCCTGTAGCATTAGCTATTTCAATCATGCTCGCATGGTTTATTTTCAGTAAGGTAAAGCACAAGTCATTCTTTGAAACGACTTTCTTTATGCCTTACGTTACTTCAACCATTGCGATTGGTATCGTGTTCCGTTACATCTTTAATGGTGAATACGGGATGCTTAACTTCCTATTAAGAGCACTTCATTTGCCAGCTCCTAACTGGATTGATGATCCATCAATGTCACTGACAACCATCATTATCTTTGGTGTTTGGACATCACTTGCCTTTAACATCGTTATCTTGATGGGTGCTCTTCGTAACATTGATCCAAACTACTACACTATTGCCGATATGTACGGCGCAACCGGTACCGAAAGGTTCTGGCGTATTACTATGCCACAACTTGTACCAACGATCGCCTTCTTATTGACGATGAACATTATTGCGGCATTCAAGATTTATACTTCCGTATATGCATTGTTCAACGGACAAGCAGGTGTCGGAAACTCAGCTACAACGGCAGTGTTCTACATTTATAACAAATTCCAAATTGTAGGTACGCCAGGTGTAGCGATGGCCGCAACGGTAATTTTATTCCTCATCATTATGTTCGTAACCTTCTTGCAACGTAAGATGATGAAAAAGATTGGGGGACGGTAAAAAATGAAGAAGATTCGTTGGGGTGCTTTAGTTGCTTACATCGTTTTAGCAATCTTTGCGATTATTACTGTCTTTCCATTTGTTTACATGATTTTGGGCGGACTAATGAGTTTTAGAGAAACAACAACGATTCCGCCAACATTAATTCCTAAGCACTTTGAATGGTCAAACTATGCTAAGGTCTTTGCCCAAGCACCATTTGCTCGTTACTTTTTAAACACCTTTATTACGGCTAGTGTAACGACTATCGTAAGTTTGTTTAACGCACTTCTTGGTGCTTTTGCCATGGTTAACTTGAAGTTCAAGGGTAAGGGCGTTGTACAAGTCGTTCTTTTGTCACTCTTGATGGTGCCAGGTGAAGCAATCATCTTCACTAACTACAACACCATTGCCAGAATGGGCTTACTTAACACCTACATCGGTTTGGTATTACCATTCTTGACTTCAATTTTCTACATGTACTACTTACAAAGCTACTTCGGCTCAATCTCACAAACCATCTACAAGGCTGCGATGATTGACGGGGCTAGCGACTGGGAATACATCTGGAGGATTTTGGTACCAATGTCTAAAGGTGGTTTGTTCACTGTAGCGCTTTTGAGCTTCATTTCAGGTTGGAATTCATTCCTATGGCCATTATTGGTAACCAATGAAGACAGCATGAGACTGTTGAACAACGGTTTAACTTCATTTGCCTCAGATGCAGGTAGCGAAACGCAATTGCAATTAGCAGCTGCTACATTAACCGTTTTGCCAATCTTGATCTTATACTTCATCTTTAGAAAGCAAATTATTCGAGGAGTAGTACGTAATGACCTTAAAGGATAAAACAACCGTTACCTTTTATAACGGTTTAACCACAATTGGTGGACCAATGATCGAAGTGGCTTATAACAAGTCACACGTTCTGTTTGACTTAGGCGAAGTATATCGTCCTGAGTTAAAGCTGCCAGATGAAAGTTACCAAACTTTGATTAAAAATCAGTTGATTGGGGATGTGCCTAATTTTTACGATCCAAAAATTACGGGCAAGCCAATCGATACTGAACGCTGGGAACACTCTGCAGCTTACATTTCACACTTACACTTGGACCACAGCAAGGCCCTAAACTTGCTTGCACCTGAAATTTCACTTTATGCAGGTCCAATTACTGCTCATTTACTTCCTGCTTTGAATGAAAATGGCGACTTTCTTTTACCAGCCGCTGGACACGAGAAGAACTACACTCGTCCAATCATTGCGGCTGAGTATAAGAAGCCGATCAAGGTGGGAGATATTACCTTGGAAATATATCCTAGTGACCACGATGCTTACGGTGCAACTGGCTTACTAGTTAAGACACCGGACAAGCAAATCGCCTACACTGGTGATATTCGTTTGCATGGCTACCACCCAGATTGGGTTCGTGCCTTCATGCAAGCGGCCAAAGCTAGCGATATGTTGATCATTGAGGGTACTGGCGTTTCTTGGCCAGAAGAAAAGCACGATGAAAGCAGCGAAGAATTCACTGGTCCTAAGAACGAAGTGGAGTTAACTGAAAAAATCGTGCGCTTGCAAAACGCCCACCCTGATCGCCAAATCACCTTTAACACTTACCCAACTAACGTGGAGCGTTTGCTTAGAATTGTTTCTGATTCTCCACGTAAGGTGGTTTTGCATGCTAAGCGTGCGCATTTGATTAAGGACAGTCTTAACGAAGATTATCCATATTACTACTTGCCAGAAGACAAGAAGTATTCTGATTTGAATCCAGAGCTTGAAGTCAGCTATGACGAGCTTTTGGCGGATAATCATAAATACTTGTGGCAAGCTGTAAGCGATTATGATAAGCTTCAAGTGGGCGGCCTTTACATCCACTCAAATGCCGAGCCATTGGGTGACTTTGACCCTGCCTACAAGCCATTTGTAGAGCAATTCGCTAAAAATAAAATTGAGTTCATTGCATTGCGTTGCTCAGGCCACGCCGATGAAAAAGAACTCAAAGAAATAATTGGTGGGATTCAGCCAGCTATTTTGGTACCGGTGCACACATTGCATCCGGAGCTGGAAGAGAATCCATTTGGAGAACGTATTTTACCTAAGCGTGGTCAAACAGTCACGCTTTAGTAAAATTAAAGATTATTGTTGTTTAGTTTTATTTTTTAGGAGGATTTATCCAAATGAAGTTTAGTAAGAAACTTGCTATGGCTGCCGTTGCTGCTTTAGCCTTAGTAGGAACTGCCGCTTGTTCAAATGGCGGTAGCAACTCTTCATCAAGTTCATCAGAAAAGATTCCATCAAAGATTACTAAGAAGACTACAGTTGTATTTTGGAACGCTATGCCTGGTGTACAAGGTTCTACTTTGAAGCAATTGACTAACGAATTCGAAAAGAAGAACCCAAAGATTAATGTTAAGTTGGAAAACCAAGGTGATTACAATGATTTGCAAGCTAAGATTAACTCAACTTTGCAATCACCAAACAACTTGCCAACTATCACCCAAGCATATCCAGGCTGGCTTTGGAATGCTGCACAAAACAAGATGCTTGTAAACATGACTCCATACATCAACAACAAGAATGTTGGTTGGGGTAGTGCTAAGGCATCCGGTATTAGAACCGAACTTCTTGACGGTGCTAAGATCAAGGGTACCCAATATGGTATTCCGTTTAACAAGTCAATCGAAACTTTGACTTATAACGCTGACATGTTCAAGAAGTATGGCATTAAGAAAGTTCCAACCACTATGGACGAACTTAAGCAAGTGTCAGAAACTATTTACAAGAAGAGTAACCACAAGGTTGTGGGTGCTGGTTTTGACTCACTTTCAAACTACTACACTCTTGGCTTGAAGAACGAAGGCGTTAACTTCTCAGACAAGGTTAACTTCAGTGGTGCTGCTTCAAAGAAGGTTATTAACTACTACGCAGATGGTATCAAGAAGGGTTACTTCAGAGTAGCTGGTTCAGAACACTACCTTTCAGGTCCATTTGCTAACGAAAAGGTTGCTATGTTCATCGGTACTTCAGCAGGTGAAGGTTTCGTTAAGCAAGGTGTAGGCAACAAGTTCACTTACGACGTTGCTCCACGTCCTGGCAAGTACACTATGCAACAAGGTACTGACATTTACATGTTCAACCACGCAACTGCTGATCAAAAGGCAGCCGCATTTAAGTACATTAAGTTCTTGGTATCTAAGTCAAGTCAACTTAAGTGGGCTAATGCTACTGGTTACATTCCAGTTAACGAAAGCGTTGTAACCTCAAGCGAATACAAGAACAACAAGAGCACCAAGCTTCCTGCTAAACTTGAAGACTCAATGAAGCACTTGTACAGTGTTCCTGTTTCAAAGAACTCAAACGCTGCATACCAACAATTGAACAGCATTATGCAAAACATTTTGTCCGCAGCACAAAAGGGTCAAAATGTTAACAGCCAAATTAACGCTGGTAAGCAAAAGTTTGATGCTGCTTGGAAGCAATAAAACTAAATAGCAATTAATGTTAAAAGCAGACCGTGCTGGGCCTGCTTTTTTTTGATGGAAATAATAAGTTTACAGTTCCTATGTGCTTAGAAAAAATGTTAACATTTAAGAAGCGAATAAAAAGTAGAGGTGAGCTGGTTGATTAGACAACAAAATTTCCCCGTACCAACAAAATATAAGTGGTACGACATCAACAACTTAAGTGAAGAAGATAGTGAGAAATTGCAAAGAGACTTCAATTTTACCCCGGATATTATTTCTTATATTTCCGACCGTCACGAACGTCCTCACTATGACTATGATGTGCATACGCATAGTCACCTGTTAGTTTATGATGTACCTATTTGGCCAACTAATACAATTAAACATTTCACTTCACACCCAATCACTTTCTTAGTTGTTGGTGAGAATGTCTTTACTTTCCATACGGAATCAACTAGCTATGTTTTTGATGAATTCAATGATGAACACATGCGTGAACGGCTTTCGGAGGCTAAAGATGTAACAGAGCTGTTAATGCTCTTCTTCCTTTATTCATCACAATATTTCCAGCGTGCTGTGACTCAATTGGATGTTGAGCGTAATAGTCTGGATCAGAAATTATCTGATGATATTAATAATAAAGATCTGGTTGAATTATCTAATATTGAAAAAAGTTTAGTTTATTTATCCAGTTCAATTCAGACAGATTTGATGATGCTTCACAGTTTGGACCATAGCAAATTAGACTTTACTAAGGATGCGCGTGAAAGACTTGATGACGTTCTCATTGAGTCAAGCCAGTCTGCAGAAATGGTTCAGATTTCACAACAAGTCACCAAGACGCTGTCGGCTACCTCAAATAACATGATGAACAATAACTTGAACGATACCATGAAATTTTTGACGGTCTGGTCACTGGTATTAACGATTCCAACTATTTTGACAGGGTTCTACGGAATGAATGTTAGTTTACCTATTTTAAAGAATTCGTTTGACTGGATTTTAATTATTGTCTTGATGGTCGTCTTAATGGTTTGGCTGGTCGTTTTGATGAAAAAGCATCACTTCTTTTAAAGAGGAAATCTTATGAAACATAAAATATTGGTAGGTTCGATTATTTCTACTCTGTTGGCATTCATCTTGTATACGAGCAACATGCGACGAGTTGAAAATGCACAATTGAAGATCGTGGGACCGACAACTAGCAAAGTTAAGAAAAGCAAAAAGAAAACTAAAGAGCCAAAAGTAAAAAAGGTTAAAGAACCTAAAGTTAATTCGATTGAATACTCGAATCATGTTAAGGCTAAAAGCGGTAGTAATAAACAACTGGTTAAGTTGATTAAGAATGTGATGGGACTTGATGATAGTTATCAAGTTGCCGTGCAAGATTTGAATAATTCTAGTCGCTATGCCGTTGTATCTAATACTGCCAAAGCCCATGACGCTAAAGATGTCATGAAATTGTTCTTGTTGATTGCACTTTATGAACAAGAGCAAAAGGGTAAGATGGGATCTAAAACTGCTGTTAAAATTAAAAAAGCAGATAAAGCTAAGGGCGATGGCATGTTCCAAGTTAATATGGCTTATGGCCTTGCCTACTTGCGTGAAGCTATGTTGAAGAATAATAAGACGGCTTCCAATGCTTTGATAAGAGAAATTGGCATTAAAAATATTGAATCAGTTGCTAAAAGAATGGGAGCTGACCAGACTACTATTGCCAAGAACTTTAATGGCGATAATTATGGTAAAACTACTGCTAATGATTTAGCTAAAACCATGATTGGTCTTTATCAAGGACGGGTCTTGAATCGACAATATGCCAGCAGGGTCTTGAGTACTTTAGCTAAGTCAAAAGAGCGAATCAAGATGGTTAAAGGCATCACTGGTGGTGTCTATGCTACAGGTGATAATGATTTTGCTACGGCAATTGTTCAAGGCAGAGGAAATTACTGTATAGCTGTTTGGAGCAGCAACAATAAGAACTTTAATAAGTTAGAAAAGAATGTTAACACCTGGTTTGATAAAAAACATAAATAAGAAATAAAGATAATGAAGCTTGAAAAGGGCTTCATTATTTTTTTATTAGAAAAAGCATTTATTTACACATTGTAGATTGTAATCTTCAAATTGTAGTGATATATTATCTAGTATGCTAGGAAAAGGAGGGACGTTATGGTACAAAAGAGAAATCTTGATTTGGATAAAATAATTGATCAAGCAACTAAGTTGATTAGTGAAAAGGGGTTGAGTGCTACAACTTTACCAGCTTTGGCAAAGGCATTAAATGTGCGCTCGCAGTCGCTATATCATTATGTATCTGGTCGCAAGCAATTATTATCTTTAGTTGGTGCAAGGGAGATTAAAATTTTGCGGCATCAATTAATGGATGACTTGATTGGCTTGTCTGGCAGGGATGCATTGCTTAAGTTTGCTGATACGGTGCGGGATTTTTTATTGAGTGACCAGGCTTTATCAAGCATTTTGTATCACTTGAATGAATATCCCAAGGATGCGGCAATTAGCCAAGAGATTTTGGATCTGATCAAATTGGGCGAGAGGCTTAATTTTAGAAAAGAAAGTGCCATTTCGTTCCATGCTTTAATTGGCGCTGTATTGGGTTACGTTTTTTTGGATAATTCTTCTTCATTTGTTGATGAAACAAAGGATGAATCTAATCGTAATTATCATGAGATGATTCTGCGACTTGTAGAACCAGTACCTGAATTACAAATAGGAAGGAAATAGGAAAGTGCAGAAATTTCTGAAAAACCATGTTTTTTCTTTAATTGCATGGGTTTTGATATTGATAATTTCCATTTTTGCTTTGCCTAATATCAAGGAACTGACTAATGCCCACTCGGACATTACACTTCCAAGCAGTGTACAAAGCAATGTGGCACAATCTATCAAAAACAATTGGGGTGCAAAAAAGAAGAACACCTATGAAGTAGCACTTGTTTTTAACAAGAAACACGGCAAGCTAACGGAGGCTGATAAAGCGGCCATCAACAATACGCTTGACAAGTTTACGAATGATAAACACAAGTATGGAATTAAGGATTCACTTCTTCCAGATTCCAATATTGCTACGAGAAAGAAGCTTCAATCAAAAGATGACACGACTTGGGTAGCGCAATTTAATATCGCTAAGAGTCATGGCACGATTGAGGAAGTTTACAATCAAATGAACAGAGATGCCAAGACGCAAGGTCTTCGCACTTATGTAACTGGTGCTGATATTTTGCAACATGACTTCTCTGCTTCAATCCAGCAAGGAATTAAGAAGACTGAAGCTATTACCGTTGTATTTATTTTCATTGTTTTGGTAATTGTCTTTAAGTCACCAATTGTTCCGCTAATTTCATTATTGACAGTTGGGGTATCATTCCTTACTTCCTTCTCAATCGTTACAAACTTAGTTGAACATGCTAATTTCCCATTCTCAAACTTTACACAAGTGTTCATGGTTATCGTCCTCTTTGGTATTGGTACCGACTACAACATCTTGCTGTATGATAAATTTAAGGAGAATCTAGGGAAAGGGATGGACAAGTACAAAGCCTTACATGATGCGCTTTTCAAAGCTGGTAAGACTATCCTGTATTCTGGTTCATCAATTTTAATCGGATTTACCGCATTAAGTTTAGCTAAGTTCTCAGTTTACCAATCAGCCGTAGGTGTAGCGGTTGGTGTTGCAGTACTTTTGGTAGTGCTTTTAACACTCAACCCATTCTTCATGGCAGTTCTTGGTAAGAAAATGTTCTGGCCAGTTAAGAAATTCACTGGTGAAAGCGATGATAAACTTTGGCATGGGATTTCTGCTTCAACATTAAAGCATCCAATTATTTACTTAATTGTATTGGCTGTAGTTGTAGTTCCATTCATGTTAATGTACTCAGGACACTTGAATTACGATGATACTGATGAAATTGCAGATTCAGTTCCATCTAAGCAAGGTTTATTGGTAGTTCAAAAACACTTCTCAGAAGGTATGGCTGAACCATCATACTTGTACATTAAGAGTAAGCATCGTTTAGATAATGAAGAAAACTTGAAGCTAATTGATCAATTGACCAAGCAACTTCAAAACTCAAAAGATGTTTCATTTGCGACATCTGTAACTCAACCATATGGTGAACCAATTGATATGCTTTATGTAAACAATCAATTGAACACTGTTAACGACGGTGTTGATCAAGCTCGTTCTGGTTTGGGTAAATTAAGTAAAGGTTCTAACAAGGTGGCTAATGGTGCCAACAGCTTGAAGGATGGTGCAGATCAACTTCAAGATGGTACTAGTCGTCTTCAAAGTGGTGCACAACAATTAGTTGGTGGTACTAGTCGTTTGCAAAACGGTGCTCAACAATTACAGAGTGGTGCCGTTCGTTTACAAAACGGTTCAAATCAATTAGTTAGTGGTGCTACTCGTCTTGAAACTGGTGCAGGTCGTTTGGCTAGTGGTACTCACGCACTTCAAAGTGGTGCAAGTAGCTTACAAAGCGGTGCTAACAAGTTGCAAAATGGTGCTAACAGTTTACAAGCTGGTACCAAGACCTTGCAAAATGGTACCCAACAAATGGCTAACCAATTGCAACAATTGAGTACACAACTTTCTAACCAATTGAGTGGATCAAACAAGCAACAACTTGCTGCATTGCAAACTGCTTTGCCACAAATTAACAGCGGTATTCAACAATTGAATGCTGCTTTAGGCAATTCTGTTGACGTTTCATCTGCAACTAGTGGTTTAGCTGCTGTACAAAAACAAGCTGCTCAATTAGAAAGCAGCTTGAAGGAGTTGCAAAGTGCTGCTGGTAGTGTCGGTTCATCTGTAAGTCAAGCAGATGTTCAATTAGCAATTAGTGCTGCAGTTCAATCAGCTGTGAAAGACGTTCCAAGTGATCAAAAGCAAGCTGCTCAGCAAGCAGCAACTGCAGCTGCAACCCAAGCGGTACAATCAGTTGTTCAAAAGGCTCAAGCTGGTGCTAATACTGATAAGTTAAAGTCAGCTATGCAAAATGCAACTCAAGCAGCTCAAGGTTTGCAAGGCTCGATGGCTGCAATGCAACAAAGTGATTTGATGACCCAACTTCAAAGTTTGAAGACTCAAGTGAATACTTTAGCTCAAGCTTCAAACCAAGCACTTCCAGGTGCCGCAACTGCTTTGAACCAATTAAGCTCAGGCTTAAGTCAAGTTCAATCAGCTGCTAGTGCAGGTGTTGCCGGTGCAAACAAGCTTAACTCAGGTGCTGCTGCTCTTAACAGTGGTGCAGGTCGCTTGAGTACTGGTCTTGGCAGTCTTGCAAGTGGTGCAGGTCGTCTTAACGCTGGAGTTGGCCAACTTAACAGTGGTGCAGGTCAACTTCAATCAGGCTTAGGTACTCTTGCCAACGGTGCAGGTACTCTTAACACTGGTCTTGGTACTCTTGCTAATGGTGCAGGTCAACTTAACTCAGGTGTTGGTCAATTAGCAAGCCAAGCTCCAGCTCTTATCTCAGGTATCGGTCAACTTAACAGTGGTGCCGGCCAACTCAGCATGGGTGCTGGCAAGTTAGCTGCTAAGGTTCCAGAACTTACTACTGGTATTGACACTGTAAACAGTGGTTTAGGTCAAGGTGAAACTTACTTGAAAGGCTTAGGCTCATCCGCTGCAGCAGATACCTTCTACATTCCAAAGGAATTCTTGAAGAATGAAATGTTCAAGAAGTCAATGGATGTATACCTCAGCCCTGACAAGAAGTCAGCTCAAATTATCGTAGTTTTCGATTCAAGCCCAAGTGCAACTGAAGCTACTAACGAATCACAAGAATTGAGCGCAATGGCTAAGAAGACTTTCCAAGGTACTGCTCTTAAGAATGCTACTGTTGCTATGGGTGGTCAAAGTTCAAAGATTAAGGATACTAAGACAGTTGCTAGTGGCGACTTCCTTAGAACTGCCGCAATCATGTTAATCGGTATCGGCATTGCCTTAATGTTTGTAACTCACTCACTTCTTCAACCAGTTTACATTCTTGGTACTTTGCTTATCGCATACCTTTGCTCACTTTCAATCAACCAATGGATTGTTAAGGCTGTTCTTGGTAGAGACATGCTTTCATGGAACACACCATTCTTCAGCTTTATCATGTTGATTGCCTTAGGTGTTGACTACAGTATCTTCCTCATGACTCGTTATCGTGAACTTGAGACTGAGGGCTACACAACTCCAAGTTCAAGAATCTTGAAGGCATGTGCTATTATCGGTACTGTTGTTGTATCAGCTGCAATTATCTTGGGTGGTACTTTTGCAGCCTTGATCCCATCAGGTATTCCAACCTTGATCGAAGTTGCTTTAACTGTTGATGTTGGTTTGTTAATCTTGGTATTTATCTTGCCAATTACTTTATCAGCCGCAGTTAAATTGACTTATGAAGGCGTCAACTTTGGTAGGTTGTTTAAGAAAAACAATAAATAATAATTAATGAAAAAGACTCTACAAATCCTGTAGAGCCTTTTTTATGTCCATAAGTAAAGAATAATTAATTACTAATAAAATCCGCTCATATCGTCACTATTTGCCTTCATCTGCATGTTATAATTGTTGTTAAAGAACCAAGAAGAGAGGATTTAATATGACTACGTGTCCAAATTGCGGTCAAGCAATCAATGAAACGGATAATATTTGTCCTAAGTGTAGCTTTAACTTAAAGAAGTATCGTGATGATTTTTTCACAGATCAACATTTAAAGGCTAAACATGAGTCAGCTGATGAAGGACAAAAAATTATCAGTCGTGCAGCATATCGCGCAGAATTTTATCCTGAAAAGCAAAATACTACTGTTCAAGCAATGATCAAATGGATTAGAGAAAATGCAACTTTAGTATTTTTGCTAGGAGTTTTTCTCTTAATTTTAATGAGCTTTTCAAGGGCGATTGGTTGGATTAGTTTTTTAGTTTTAATGATTTGGCTTTATATTATTTGTGATCGTAAGGAAAAGATTGAACGTTATACAGTTGATAAAAGATTAACTGAGAAGATAAATCAGGTTGGGTCTAATCTTTTCAACCGGGTCGATGAACATGAGGATAAAATAAAAGCCAAAAACACTAGCTTTACGCAAAAACATCCCCGCATTGAAAACCAAGTGCATAAAATAAAAAATCATAGTCGAAATCGTTACAACTATGTCCAATTATCAGTTATTCTAACTGCCTTGATTAGTTTGATTGTTCTTTTCACTGATTCTGGTGCAGCTGTTTCAGCTGTTGGCTATACTCAGAGAATGTCAATTTCTAATGTGATTTTTAGCTTGGCTGGAAGACTCTTATCTTCAGGATCATCTTCTATTTATTCAATTGTGCTTTATTTAGTTTGGCTGTTTTTATTCCTGTTTCCAATTTTTGTTATTTACAATGTATTAAAAAATACGCGCTCAAGCCAAATTTTAGCCTTTTCTTTGTCATTGATTGAAACCATCTTTTTAATCTATTTGATTTACAAATTATCTAGTTCGACTCGTGCAGCAACTGGTGTCATGAGTCAATTAACCAGTCAGCTGATTACATATGCTGTATCACTTGGAGCATCTACATATTTCTTGATTTTATCCAGTTTTTTAACTACAGCTTTATCAGGATATAACTTAATCGATAAAAAAGAAAAAACTAAACAGTAAGATAAAAGTGTCTGAAATATACCAATATTGTATATTTTCAGACACTTTTTTGGGTTTAGCTATTGCCGGCATATCTGGAATCTTGAGCTTAGGATTAAACAAGAAAAAGATGAGATAAAAAGAAGCAAAAATGCTTCTTTTTTAGTTTGAACTATTCATTACTCTTAGTAACATCGATTACTAAATGTTCGTTAACAAAAGCCATCATGCCTAAATCACTTAATTCACGGCCATATCCAGACTTCTTAACCCCGCCAAATGGTAATTCAGCAGCAGTAATCCAACGTCCATTAATGACAGTCATTCCAGTTTCGATTTGTGCCGCTACGTTTTGAGCACGCTTGATATCACTACTGATGACAGATGAGCCTAAGCCATAACTTGAATCATTAGCTAATTCAATAGCTTCATCATCATCTTCAACTACATAGATCTCTGCAACAGGGCCAAATAATTCTTGATCAAAGATAGGGTTGTTTTTATCAATATTAGTTAAAATCATCGGTCTAAAGAATGAACCCTTAGCATCAATTTCTGGGTATTGGTAAAAGACTTTAGCACCGCCATCGATTGCTGATTGAACCTGCTTTTCTAATTTGGTCTTAGTTCTTTGTGAGTTTAATGGTGGCAGGGTTGTACTATCATCAAGTGGATCGCCAGCTTTTAATTCAGAGAAGATACTCTTTAAGTCGTCTAGAACTTCATCATAACGGGATTTTTCAACGATAATTCTCTTAGATGAAGTACATACTTGACCGCCATTATAAGTTCTAGCATCCCTTAAAACATTGCGTAATAATTTTGGATCAGCATCATCTAGTACGATAAAGGCATCATTACCGCCTAATTCCATTGTAGACTTCTTTAAGTTCTTGCCAGCTTCTTCAGCTACAGCACTACCGCCGCGCTCTGAACCAGTTAAGGCAACACCTTGAATGCGTGGATCAGCAATAATATTTGCCAATTGATCATAGCTAAGAAAGAGATTAATCAAACTTCCTTCTGGTGCACCAGCTCTTTTAATAATTTTAGCAATTAACGCAGCTGAGCTTGGAACATTATGAGCATGCTTAAGTAAAACTGGATTACCCACAACGAAGTTAGGAGCAAATATACGTACAACTTGATATACTGGGAAGTTCCATGGCTCACACGCCATGATTACACCAGTAGCTTGTTTTAGATAATATGCATTTCTTAAATCACTTTTAATCGGAGTAGGCTCAAGCATTGCAGCAGCGTTATCGGCATAATAATCACAAATAGAAGCACATAACTCGACTTCTTCTTTTGATTCACGCAGCACTTTCCCCATTTCCAGGGTCATCATCTTAGCTAATTCGTCTTCATGCTCGCGAAAAGCATCAGCAATTTTATGTAAAAACTTAGCACGTTCACTTGGGTCTTCATGACGCCATTTTTTGTATAAAGTATGTGCTAGATTAATAGCTTCTTCTACTTGCTCAGCAGTAGGGTTATCATAGCTAGCAAATTCTTCGTTAGTGTATGGATTAATTGATTGATATTTAGACATTTTATTTTCCCCCGTTCAATTAAAAGATTATCCGCATAAATTCTGTTTTTATTATAAAATGTTTACATTAAAAACTCAGCTATTTTACATCGTCTAAATTTTTAATTAGCTTTCGAGCCTTGTTTAGCGTGATATTATTACGGTTGATACGGGCAAAAGCACAGGCGTCATGCAAGTGCTGGCTAATGATTTCTTTATTTTTATTTTGGGCTATATCATTGACACCTTGTTGCAAAAGAATTCTTGCCATGTAAAAAATTACGTGTTTTTCAGTTCCGATCTTGTAGGCATAACGCAAAAGTGAATTAGATTCTTTGTACATTTCGCGTTGACCATAGAATTCACTGGCATCGCATAAAATGGCAAGGGCATGCAAAGTGGTCAGTGGATTGTTGATTTCAACGCTTTTTATATTTTTGAGTACTTGGCTGTAATAATGCTCTGCTTTTTGCATTTCACCTTGGTTTGCATAAATCTGACTACAACCATTGAGTGCGAGCAAGCGATAGATATCGTTTTTAGGTAAATCTTTAGTTGTCAGAATATTATTGAAATAGAACAAGGCACTCATTTCGTTGCGATCACTTTTCAGAGCATATTGTCCCCGTAAAAATTGATAGTGTACCTGATTTTCTTTACGTTTAAGCGTATCTTCACTAACTTCGGACAATAAGTTCAAAATTTTAGTGTAGTCAAAGTTAATAAATGCAAAATCTGCATCAAATAATAGCTGCGTGATTCGTTGCTCATCACTACGGTTAATAATGTAGCCAACTTCAATGTGCAGACGATCGCATAACTGATTGAGAATTTTTAGGGAAGGTACTTGCCCATTATTTTCAAATTTACTTAAAGTTGATTGCGTACAGATGCCATGACAAAGATCAGTTTGTGATAGTTTCTGTGCTTTGCGTATTTGAATGAATTTTTTAATATCGATTATCATTATTTTTGTCTCTTAATTGTTTGATACAAAAAGTCGAGGGATTCATCAATGTAATCCTGACTATAATCCATGGCATGACCATGTCCTGGAATAACCAATAATTGGACGCCATGATTTTGCTTAGCTAAGAATTTAATAAAATCTAGCGTAGTGGATAATGGCGTCAGTTCATCTGCAGAGTTAATCATCATTAATTTATTTAAATTAGAAAAATCATATGATTGAGCATCAAGCTTTTGTAAAATATCAGATTTATCTGAGCCGGTATAAGTTAAAGTGAAGTATTTGTAAAAGGAGGCTCTAATTTGAGTAGGATCAGTGATACCAAAATCTTCTTTTGCTTGTGGTGAAGGTTTAACCTCCTGATGGTTTTTAATCCAATTAGTGTATTCAACAGGAGCAGACCAAGTTACAGTTGGAAAGCCATACTTACCAGCTACGTATAATGCCATTGTCCCGCCGACGCTAGCACCGATCTGGACTATATTTTTGATATCATCATTATCAGTGTAATCAGAGTCTAATAGCCAATCGACAAAATGAAGTGCATCATCATGAGCAGCTGGGAAATGAGCAGCTGGAGCTAAGCTATAGTTAGGAATAAAAGTCATGAACCCTGCATTAGCTAAATTAATGCCGATCTTCTTAACGTCTTTTTTATCTCCGCGGAACCAGCCGCCACCATGCCAAAAGATTAAAATTTTAGTCTCAGAAGTTGTATCATTTGGGTAGTAGATATCAGCTCCTAATTTTTTATTCTCGTCATAAATAATATTATTTTTAATGACAACCATGATTTGTGTTCCTTTCATTTGTACTATCAAGAATATTATATATTAATTAAAAAGCAGATAAGTTAATAAAGCCTTTTTTAGTTTTTTGATAGAATTAGTGCATTAAAGTTATGAAAGAAGGCGAAAAAGATGCATCATTTGTCAGCTAAGGCGAGTCGAAAATTAATTAATATTGCTACAGTGGTTTGCGGATTAGTAATTATTCTGTTGGTCATCTATTGGTATCGATTAGGGATATTTACTGATCAAGATAAGATGCGTGCTTATTTAGCCAATAAACAAATTGTGGGACCGATTATTTTCGTATTGATCCAGATTGTTCAGGTGGTAATTCCTATTATTCCAGGTGGTGTGTCGCTACTAGGCGGAGTAGTCTTTTTTGGACCAATTGCCGGTTTTATCTATAATTATGTCGGAATTTGTATTGGCTCGATTATTAACTTCTTTTTGGCACGGCACTATGGTCGTCCATTCATTTTGCATATTGTGTCGGAAAAAACGTTAGACAAATATATGAAGTGGACTGAAAATCAGAAGAAGTTTAATTGGTTCTTTGCCATCTGTATTGTTGCACCTGCTGCGCCTGATGATGTGCTTTGTTTGCTTGCGGGCTTAACTAAAATGAAGTTCTGGACCTATTTTTGGATAATTGTTTTAGGCAAGCCGTGGACAATTATTGCTTATAGCTTTGGCTTGCAGTATGGTGCAGAATGGCTGCTGAAGTTGATGGGTAAATAATGCTGGAATCAAAGAGAATATATTTAAGAAGATTTGAAGAAAAAGATGCAGAACAATTATTGAAGTGGGGCAGAAATGCCCGCTATCATAATCTGGCTGCCTTTGAGAATTATCAAAATATAGAAGAAGCCCAGCGGGGCGTAGAGCAGTATATGGCCCGTCCAGAGAGCTATATTATTTGTCTGCGTCAAAATGATCAGACGATTGGCTTGATTGAATTATATGAACGTGGTTTAGATGAACAAAGCGGCTTATTAAAAACAAAAGAAGTTGGCTTTTTGCTAGATCAGGCTTTTGAAGGCCATGGTTATATGACGGAAGCGCTGCATTTAATTTTAAATTATGCTTTTAAAAAGAAACGACAAAAAGAAATTTGGGCAGGCACTTTTGTAAATAATGAAAAGTCGCAGAAACTGTTGGAAAAACTAGGATTTCAGTATGTTTATACCGTAGATTATTCGCAGATTAGTACACTTTTTTCGTATCAAGAAAAATATTATTTGCTCAAACAAGCAGAATGGCTTAAAATAGACGCAAACATGAAATCCTAAGACTGCTTCAGAGAGTTCACGGTTGGTGCGAGTGAATGGATGTCGTTTCCAGATTTCGTTAAGATGGGCAATTAATAGTTGCACGGTTTGGCGTCGTTATCCGTCTATTAAGAGGTGCAGTTTATATTAGACTGAAGATGGGTGGTACCGCGAAGCTGTGTAAGAGCCGATTCGTCCCAAGCAAGGGATGAGTCGGCTCTTTTTTTGCATTATGGAGGTTTTTTAATGCTTGATATTAAGGTGATTCGTGAGAATCTCGATTGGTCAAAGAAAAAGTTAGCTACACGTGGCATTAAGCCAGAAGAATTGGATGAATTGGTAGAAATCGATGCTAAGCGTCGTAAGGATTTAACCAAGAGTGAACAATTAAAGGCTAAGCGTAATGACGTTTCTAAGCAAATTGCTGAAAAGAAGCGCAACAAAGAAGACGCAAGTGATGCTATTCAAGCTATGCGTGAAGTAGGTAAGGAAATCAAGGATTTAGATAAAGAAGTTACTGAATTAACTGAAAAGCAAAACTACATTTTGCTTAGATTGCCTAACTTCCCAGCAGATTCAGATCCAATCGGCCCTGATGATAGCTACAACGAAGAAGTTCGTAAGTGGGATGAACCAACTAAGTTCAACTTCAAGCCAAAAGCTCACTGGGACATTGGTACTGACCTTGGTATTTTAGACTGGGATCGTGCTTCTAAAGTTTCAGGTGCACGTTTTGTTTACTACATTGGTGCAGGTGCACTTTTGGAACGTGCTGTCTTTAATTTCTTCCTTGATGAAAACACTAAGGATGGCTACACCGAAGTTATTCCACCATACCTTGTTAACGATGCATCAATGCAAGGTACAGGTCAATTCCCTAAATTCCACGAAGATGTTTACACTATCGTAGATAACGACGATCCAGATAAGCCACGTGATTTGACTTTGATTCCAACTGCTGAAGTTCCTTTGGTAAACTATTTTAGAAATGAAATCATTCATGAAAACAAGTTGCCAATCAACGTAACTGCTTTATCACCAGCATTTAGAAGTGAAGCAGGTTCAGCTGGTCGTGATACTCGTGGTTTAATCAGAATGCACGAATTCCGCAAGGTTGAAATGGTTAAGGTATGTAAGCCTGATGAGTCATGGGATGAACTTGAAAAGTTAACTCACAATGCCGAACACTTATTGCAAAAGTTGGGCTTGCCATACCACGTAGTTGCTTTGTCAACTGGGGATGCAAGTTTCACTAGTGCAAAGACTTACGACCTTGAAGTTTGGATGCCTGCACAAGACAAGTATCGTGAAATTTCAAGTTGTTCTAACTGTACTGACTTCCAAGCTCGTCGTGCACAAATTCGTTACCGTGACGAAGATGGCAAGCTTCACTTAGCACACACTTTGAACGGTTCTGGTTTAGCTGTAGGTAGAGCAGTAGCTGCAATTTTGGAAAACTACCAAAATGAAGATGGCTCAGTAACTGTTCCTGATGTTCTTGTACCATACATGAATGGTATGAAGAAGATTACTAAAGAATCAAGTTTGATTTAGTAGAAGAAAATAATTAGAAAAAGGCCTAAGAATTAGCGTTCTTGGGTCTTTTTGTTCGCCCTGAAATAGCAAAAATGCAAAAAATCAAAATTTTTTTGAAAAAATTTTGATGAATTTAAAACTAAAATACAGCAAAAGACGAACTATTTATTTGAAAAGTAATTAAATTAACAAGATATATGAGATTTGAAAAAGACAATATAAATAGTAATTGTTACAACGTTACCTAGCGTTTCATGTTTAATTCGAACAAAAACTAGGATTTGACGAATAAGGATTGACCGTGTAATATATTTAACTGTCGTCGGGTGATAAAGAAATCGCCTGATGATGAAAAAAACAAATCAAAAAAGTTCTTGACAAAGGATTTGAGATTTGATAAAATATAAAAGCCGTCTGGTTCAGCCAGACGGAGGTAGTACTTTGAAAACTGAACAAAGTTTCGCTAAAAGTGTGCGGGTGTAGAACCCAAACAAGAAGCGAAGTCAATTCGCAAGCAATAAATTTGAGAC